>NZ_JBSGIW010000084.1:0-34954 GCF_053605265.1 Streptomyces sp. NPDC003943
GCCACCGCCTCACCCACCAGGGCCAGGACCCCGAACACGAGCGCGATGCTGCCCAGCAGTGTCAGCGCCACCGCGAGCCGTACGCGGGCGCCGTATCGGGCTCGTACCGCAGAGCCCCGCCGCGCACCTCACGCCCGTGCGGACCGTGCGCGCGCACCTGGAGGAGACCGTGCGGGCCCTGACCGGCACCCCGCGGCGGGAGCGGCGGGCGGCGGCCGAGGCGGCGGCCGAGCGGGCCGCGTTTCCCCTGGGGCACCTCGACCGGTATCCGCACGAACTGTCCGGCGGGCTGGCGCAGCGCGCGGCGACCGCGCTCGCGCTCATCGGGGACGCGCCCGTGCTGCTCGCCGACGAGCCGACCACCGGGCTCGACCGGGAGCTGGTCGACCGGACCGCCGACGAACTGCGCCGGCACGTCGACACGGGCAAGGCGCTGCTGCTCATCACGCACGACCTGGCGGCGGCCCGGCGGGTGGCCGACCGGGTGGCCGTGATGTACGCGGGGCGGATCGTCGAGGTCGCCCCGGCCGCCCGGTTCTTCGGACGGCCCGGCCCCCGGCACCCGTACGCCCGCGGTCTGCTGAACGCCCTGCCGGAGCGGGACTTCACCCCGATACCCGGGCTGCCGCCCGAACTGTCGAGACTGCCCGAGGGCTGCGCGTTCGCACCGCGCTGCGCCCGCGCGACCGGGGCGTGCGCCGTGCGCCCGGACCTCCGGGCGGGCGTCGCCTGCCACCACCCTCACGAGGACAGGGGAGGAGCCGACCGTGCTTGAACTGCGCGCCGTGACCGCCGGATACGCCCGCCGAGCCCCGGTGTTCCGCGCCGCCGGGCTCACCGTCGCGCCCGGCGAGGCCGTCGGGCTGCTCGGCCCCAGCGGCTGCGGCAAGTCCACCCTCGCCCGGGTCGCCGCGCTGCTGCACCGGCCCGACGCGGGCCGGGTGGTGCTCGACGGCACCGAGGTACGGGCCTGGCGGCACCGCGCCCCGCGTGAGCTGCGCACCGCCGTCGGCGTCGTCTTCCAGCAGCCACGCCTCGCCGCCGACCCGCGCCTGCGGCTCGCCGACCTGATCGCCGAACCACTGCGCGCGACCGGTCGCCGCGCCACGATCCCGGAACGCCTCGCCGCCCTCGCCCCCGCCGTCGGCCTCACCGACGACCTGCTCGGCCGCCGCCCCCACGAGGTCAGCGACGGCCAGCTCCAGCGCGCCTGCCTGGCCCGTGCCCTGGTCCTGCGGCCCCGCTGGCTGATCTGCGACGAGATGACCGCGATGCTCGACGCCTCCACCACGGCCGCCCTGGTCGCCGCCGTCGAGACCTACCGGGCCGAGACCGGCGCCGGGCTGCTCGCCGTCGGCCACGACCGGGTGCTCCTGGAGCGCTGGTGCGACCGCACGGTGGACTGGGCCGCCTGCCTGAGCCCTGGTGCGCCCGGAGACGACCGGGAGACAATCGTGGCATGACCAGCCCCTGGACGCCCGTGCCCGACACCCATCCCCTCGGCGGCATGCGCCCCGACCTGGAGGCGGGGGAGTCGATTCTCGGCCATGAACCGGCCGACGGGTACGAGGACCGGTGCTGGGTGCTGCACACGATCCACGACGGGGCGCGGCGCCTGCGCTGGCGCGAGGTCCTGGCCGGCGCGGGCCGGCGCCTGGAGGACTGGCGGCACACGCCCTCGTACCTGGTCCTCGCGGGCATCGACGGCCGCGAGCACCAGGACGGCCCGTCGGCCGGGGAGATCGACCGCGACTGCCTCGGGCGCCTCGTGACGCTCCTCGCCCGGTACAGCGCCGAAGGGCCGGACACCCCGTGCTACGCGGCCCAGGCGGCCATCGAGGACGCCGGCGCGCCCGTCCCGGCCCGGCACGGGCGTCTGGGCGACGCCCTCGCACATCACGACCTCTGCTCGGGCCGGGGCGGCGGCGGATGGGGGCAGTTCCCGGCCAACTGGTGGGCGGTCGACGGCTCCTGGTTCGTCCTGACCGACTGGGACCTGAGCGCCACCGAGGTCTTCGGCAGCGCCGCACTCGTCGCCGCCCTGCTGGCCGACGAGGAGCTGGAGGCCGTCCGCATGCCGAGCATCGCGGAGGTCCTGGCCCGCGCCTGAGGAACGGCCGGGTCCGGAACTTCACCCGGATGGCCGCCCCGCCATGCCGCCGTCCGGATCGTCCGTTCCGTCACACTGTCCGCCGAACGCCGCAATCCCGGTGCGGCGCAAGGAGGGTGAGCGCGATGGCCATTTCGATTTCCGTGGTGCTGCTTCTGCTGATCCTGGCCGTGATCTTTCTCCGCAACGGCGGCCTCAAGTTCTCCCACGCCCTGGTCTGCGCGCTGCTCGGCTTCTTCCTGGCCAGCACCAACATGGCCCCCACGATCCAGAACGGGGTCGCGGCCACGGCGAACGTGGTGTCCAGCTTCCGGCCGTGAGCGGGCGCCGGCACTGCCGCCCACGGATTCGTTTCATGATCGTGAAGTGGGCGTGAAACAGGGGCCGTTGCCATGTACGTCTCACGCGCTCGGGCCTAGCGTCGGCCGCCGGCGCGACCTTCGAACGGACCCGAGGAGCCGCATTGACCACCCGACCCCCCAGGCGGACGGCCCGCGCACTCGCGCTGACCGCCGCGATGGGCGCGACCCTGCTCGCGCTCGCCGGACCGGTCGCCCAGGCCGAGGAGATACCGCTCGCCCCCGGGCACCGGCTGGTGGCGCAGTACGAAGGCGCCCCCGCCACCGCGCGGCCCGTGCCCGGCGAGGCGCCGCCCCAGCACCCGTACCTCGCCCCCAACGGCCGCAGCGGCATGCACGCCGACGCCGCCGGCAGCGCCACCTACCCCTGGTCCGGGCCGCTCGGCCGCGAGCCGCGCGTCACCAGCGAGAAGATCGCCGCGCTCGGCGGCGAGTGCGCCACCGCCACCTTCGACGCCGACGGCCGCCTGATCGCTCCGGTAGCTCCTGGGGAGTGAGATACGCGCAGGGCGGTGGGCTGACCGACACCGAGAGAGCCGCGCGGGAGCGGATCGGGTTGCATGCTGCCGTCCGCTTCGAGATCGGGGGAAGAACCGAGAGGTCGCCGCCGCGCTGCGGGTGAGTGAGCGAGTCGGTGGAGCGGTGGCGGCGGGCCTGGCGCGAGCGCGACCGGCGTCCACCGCTCCGTCCAGGCCCTTGAACGCACATCCGGGCCTGGCTCGCCGACTGGAACGAGCACCCCAGACCGTTCGTCTGGACCAAGACCGCCGACGAGATCCGCGACAAGGTCGCCGCCTACTGCCGACGAATCTCCGACTCAGGTCACTAGACGTTCACAGGCGGACGACGATGAGGGCGCTGTCGTCGGTGAGGCCGGCCGGGGGGACGAGATCCGTCTGCAGCCTGTCGGCGAGCCGGTCCGGGTTCGCGGCGCCATAGCGGGTGATCGATTCGGCGAGCCGGTCGAGTCAGGTGTCGATGTTCTCTCGTCGGCGCTCGACCAGCGCGTCGGTATGGAGGACGAGGACGGAGCCCTCGGCGAAGTCGATGGAGGCCTGCGGACGAGTGGTGTGTTCGGCCCGCGCGCCGAGCGGAGGGTGGCCGGCGCCGCTGTAGGTGAGGGTGCGGGCGGGCCAGTCGATGAACACGGAGGCGGCGGTGGTGGATTCGGCGCCGTCGACGGAGCGGGCGTACAGGCCGAGGTCCTCCAGGGCCTGGGCGGGGCCTTCGGCGACCCGGGAGGCAGCGGACAGGGCGCTGCGGAGCTGGCCCATGACGCCGCCCGCGCGAAGGCCGTGGCCGACGACGTCGCCGACCGCGACGGCCGTTCGGCTGCTGTCGGGCAGGTCGACGAGGTCGTACCAGTCGCCGCACACGTTCAGGGCCCCCACTGCGGGCGGGTAGCGCACCGCGGCGTGGTGATGGCCGAGCGGGCGGGGCGCGGGCAGCATCGCCTCCTGCAGGTGGATCGCGACCTCGCGTTCGCGGGCGTGGGCCTGGCGCAGGCGTTCGTTGACCTCCTGGAGTTCCCGGGCCCGGGTGTACAGCTCGGCCTCGTGGACCTGCGCGCGGTCCCCGTCTGGCCGGCCACCCCGGGCGCGGATGAGTTCGGTGACCTCCTCGACCCGGTGCAGCAGCAGTGCCACGGTGCCGTCAGGCGCCGGAACGGGGACGTTGACCGGGCTCCAGTAGGGCTCCTCCCACACCCCGGGCCGGTCGGGATACTCCACGTCGTAGCGCTGCAGGGCCATGGTGTCGGGCTCCCCGGTGGCCGCGACGCGCCGCAGTGAGGCGTGCAGGTTGCGCATCCCGGTAGCTGAGGGGCCGTGGGGATTGTCGGGAAAGACGTCGAACAGATAGCGGCCGCCCCCGGCAGTGCATGGAAGACCGCTTGGTAGTCGATTCCGGCCCCGCTCACCATCCACCTGCCCACACCACGACGTCCCGATCACGTTCTTCCCTCACGGTAGGCACTGTCGGTGGACCGGCTCGGCGCGGCCGGCCCGGCGTGGGCCGTTTGGCCCCAGGGGAGTACCGGTCCGCCGCCGGCCCGCACTACGAGGCTGGTGAACGCGGCCGGTATGAGCATGTCGATCCAGCCCTCGCCACTCCGCCGGGGCGGGGGCGATGTATGAGCTGCCGGCCGACGGAGGTCACGGCCGCGAAGTGGTCACTCAGAGGGCGCCGTCCCGCCGGCATCCCTTCGTCGGCGAGGCGTCGTCAGACCCGCGCCACAAAGTGATGCGCACCGCGACACACGCCGGAGGTCCACTTCGGACACGGACGGTGCGTGGCAGACTGCGAAGCCGTCGCAGCCCGTCGTCTGTCGAGGACCTGAGGCCTTTCGGCGGATGAGAGAGCTTTGTTATTCCCGACCACACCCTGCCCGCCCATGAGGCCGGATCAGCAGATCAGCAGACCTGCGGCAGCCTTGCCTTTCCCGGCGGCGCGACGGCGCCCGTTGTCGGCCGACCGTCGTCCTGATCTGCGGAATCGGGGCCGAGGACCATGCGAGAACTGCGAAACGAATCGAGGACGGTCGTGAAGAGAACTGAGGACGGAGTGCCTGGAGGGGTCTCCCGCCGGGATGTCTTCAAGGCCTCTGGAGCGGCTCTGGGCGGCCTGGCACTCGGAACCGCCGCGGCGGGTACCGCGGCGGGCGGGGAGCTCCCGGCGACGGGGCAGACGCCCACGATGCAGCAGTGTGACGAGAACGGCTGCAACTACCCTGTGGATCCCCAGTCCACACAGCGGTACAGCTATCCGGCCAGGCTGAAGAAGTTCACACCGGACATGCAGACGGATCTCGGCCACGACGAGATGCGCATCACCTTCCTGGGGTCCGCGTTCCCGACGTCGCCGGGGCGCCGTGCCCAGCAGTTGATGAGTATCTTCGTGGAGGTCGGCCCGTGGCTCCCGGACCCCGACGGGGGATTCGGCAGGGCGACGGACTCGTTCGTCTTCGACTGCGGAGCCGGGGTGATCGCGAACTACGGCGCTATGGGGATCTCGCTGGGCAGGATGGACAAGATCTTCCTTTCCCACCTGCACGGCGATCACATGAGCGACCTCACTCCCATCTACTGCTTCGGCCCCGCGTACGACCGCCACTGGCCTCTGTACGTCTGGGGGCAGGGCCGTTCGGGCGTGGAGAACCCGAACGGGAGCCCCAAGTACTACGAGGACGGCCTCAACGACTTCTGCAAGCACTTCCGCGAGGCCATGCGGTGGCACACCGAGGCCTTCAGCTTCCTGCCGACGGGCTTTCCGGGGTACGACATCCCCACCCAGCAGGACTGGAACACCCCGGTACCCCTCCAGCCGGTCGGCGACGACGCCGCCAACGACGCGTACGGGCTCGTCCCCATCGAGCTGGACTGGACGAAAACCGGGCTCGACGCGAACGGGAACCCCGACTACGAGAACATCGCCTACCGCAACAACGGCGTCACCATCACGCACTTCCCGGTGATCCACGACCGGAAGGGCTCGATGGGCTACAAGCTCGAGTGGAACGGCCTGTCCCTGATCTACACGAGCGACACCAGGCCCGAGACGATCAGCATCAAGCAGGCCCACAACGGCGGTAAGGGCGTGGATGTGTTCATCCACGAGATGATCCTTCCGCCGGAGCTCCTCGCGATGAAGAACATGGGCCTCACCTTCCCCGACTACTCGGTTCCAGGCTTCAAGGAGCTCGTCGCGGGGGCAGCGGCGGTCGAAGCGAGCTCGCACACCCCGCAGGGAGCCTTCGGGTATCTGCTGAGCCAGATCGACCCCCGCCCCGACCTCACGGTCATCGCGCACTTCCCCGTGGCCGACGACACCGTCGCCTGCGCCATGAACAGCGTGCGGAACCACTTCCCCCACGGCCGCTACCCGAAGTTCGGCAAGGACATCGTCTGGTCCACCGACCTGATGGTGCTGAAGGTCAAGAAGGGAAGGAACGGCAGGCCGCCCAAGATCGAGCAGCTCATCGGCGAGGTCTCGGACTACACCTACGCGGCGCCAGGCAATGCCTCCTCGCCGCTCAGCCCGCCGAAGTACTCGACTCCCACCGCGCAGCTCGACACGACGAACCTGATCAGGCCCGGCGCGGACACCTACTGCGCAAACGGGTACTGACGCGGTGGTCCAGAGCACCTGGCGGCTCGGCCGCGCGCCGATGGCGTGACCGGCGACTGCGGCCCGGACCACGCCCTGGGCGACGCCCCCGTGCAACCCCGCACCTGCCGACGGGAGATCGACTGTCTGCGTAGTCCAACCGCGAGGAGGAGTGAGGTGCAGGAGTTCGAGACCAGGTCGGTGACTCTTGCGGACGGCCGCCGACTCGCCTACACCGAGTTCGGCGATCCCAGGGGCTGGCCCGTCCTCAATTGCCACGGAGGCCTGATCGGGCGGCTCGACGTCGTCAGCGCGGCAGACGAGGCTCACGCCCTCGGGATCCGTCTCGTCTCGCCGGACAGGCCCGGCGTCGGCCACTCCGATCCCAAGCCGGGCCGGACGACCCGGGATTGGGCCTCGGACGTGGCACAGTTGGCCGACGCGCTCGGGATCGAGCGCTTCTCCGTCTATGGCTGCTCGATGGGAGGCCAGTACGCGCTTGCGTGTGCGGCGGTCCTGGGTACGAGGGTGGAGCGGGTCGCGTTCGCCTCCGGGGCGGTGCCGTTGGACGACCCGGACGCTCTCGCCGAGCTGAACCGCGGCGATCGTGCACTGACCTGGCTGGCGCGGAGGGCTTCGCCGGTGGCAGGTGGCCTCTTCGCCGTCAGTGGACAGCTTTCCCGCTGGATGCCGCGCCTCACCATGGGAATGACGGCGCGTCTCTTCGCTGCCCCGGACCGGGAGGCGATCGGCAGGATGGGTAGCGCGTTCGCGCACGCCACTGCCGACGCGATGCGGCAGCCTCGTGGGATGGTCGAGGAGTACCGGGCGTGGGCGCGGCCCTGGGGCTTTCGGCCCGAGGGTGTGGAGGCCCCTGTGGACCTCTGGTTCGGAGTCGAGGACCGGCTCGTTCCAGCGAGCTGGCACGAGCGGCTCGCACGCCGGCTGCCGCACGCGGAGCTGCACGTCATGGACGACTCCGGGCACCTGGTCACCTACGACCGCTGGCGAGAGGTGCTTTCCCGGCTCGACCCGCGTTGGGCTGCACGGCACGCGCGCAAGCCGCCCGAGTAGCCTCCGGAGCGGTCAACGCCCCGATGGCCTGCATCGCCGATCGACACCGACGATGAACAGCACGATGCCTGTCAGCCGGAGCGAACGGGGGTACGGGTCGGGCGCGGCGGCGACATGGCTGACCTGCGCCATGTCTCGACCAGTGGCATCCCATCGGCGCGAAGCGCTTCGACCGGCTGCTTCACCTCGGCGGCTCGCTCCCGCCGGGCGGCTTCGGGGAAGGACGTCACCACAAAGGTGTGCGACGAGCCGCGCGGCGTGAGCGGGGATGGCCATGCAGAGCTTCTCCCTACCGGCGGGCCAACTCCGACCGCCGGTAGGAGTATCCGAAGTACACGCCCAGGCCGATCACGAACCAGACGGCGAAGCGCACCCACGTCTGCCAGCGCAGGAAGGTGATGAGCCACAGCGAGAAGGCGACTCCGATCGCCGGCGCCATCGGTATCCCGGGCGTGCGGAAGGTGCGCGGCAGCTCCGGCTGACGGTGGCGCAGCACGATGACCGCCACGCACACCACGACGAACGCCAGCAGGATGCCGATGTTGGTCAGTTCGGCTGCCGCGGTGAGTGAAACCGGGCGTAATGCCATGTACATTTCATGTACTCGGGCCTAGCGTCGGCCGCCGGCGCGACACACGTCAGGACCCCGAGGAGCCGCTTTGACCACCCCACCGCCCCGCAGACGAGGACGCGCGCTCGCGCTGATCGCCGCCCTCGCGGCGACCGTCCTCGCGGGCTCCGCACCCGTCGCCCAGGCCGAGGAGATACCGCTCGCCCCCGGGCACCGGCTGGTGGCGCAGTACGAGGGCGCGCCCGCCACCGCGCGGCCCGTGCCCGGCGAGGCACCGCCCCAGCACCCGTACCTCGCCCCCAACGGCCGCAGCGGCATGCACGCCGACGCCGCCGGCAGCGCCACCTACCCCTGGTCCGGGCCGCTCGGCCGCGGGCCGCGCGTCACCAGCGAGAAGATCGCCGCGCTCGGCGGTGAGTGCGCCACCGCCACCTTCGACGCCGACGGCCGCCTGATCACCGTCTGCGGCACCTTCAGCGGCTTCCTGCTCAAGCTGCTCGACCCGCGCACCCTGGACACCCTCGCCGAGTACCGGCTGCCGCAGCGCTCCTCCACCGTCGAGGCCGTCACCCGGCTCGACTTCGAGAAGATCTTCAAGGACACCTCCGGCGGCGCCTACTTCTACCTCGACAACCGCGACCGGGTCGTCCTCGCCGACTCCCGGCAGCACGTGCTGCGCATCGCGCACCGCCAGAAGGCGGACGGCGGCTGGGAGTTCGCCGTCGAGGACGACTGGGACCTGACCTCCCTCGTCCCGCACGACTGCGTCAGCTGGACCAATCTCTTCCCCAGCGGCGTCTGCGACCCCGTCACCTCCGTGATGCCCGACTGGCAGGGCCGCATCTGGTGGGTGACCCGCCTCGGCCGGGTCGGCACCGTCGACCCCGCCACCGGCGCGCTGCGCGCGATCCGGCTCGACGGCGAGGAGATCCAGAACTCCTTCTCCGTCGCCGAGGACGGCGTCTCCATCGTCTCCGACCACGCCCTCTACAGCTTCCGCGCCGACGCCGACGGCACGCCGCGGATCCAGTGGCGGCAGACCTACGACCGGGGCACCGGCACCAAGCCCGGTTCCGTGAACCAGGGCTCGGGCACCACCCCCGACCTCTTCGGCCAGGGCGGCGCCCGGTACGTCGCCATCACCGACAACGCCGACGACCGCATGAACGTCCTGGTCTACCGGCGCGGCACCGACGTCGCCGACGCCGACCGGCTCGTCTGCAAGGTCCCGGTCTTCGGCTCCGGCACCTCCACCACCGACAACTCCCTGATCAGCTGGGGCAACAGCCTCGTCGTCGAGAACAACTACGGCTACGAGGACATCACCTCGCTCACCTTCGGCCGCAGCGTCGTCGGCGGCGTCACCCGCGTCGACGTCCGCCCCGACGGCAGCGGCTGCGACACCGTGTGGGAGAGCGACGTCCGCTCGCCGTCCACCGTGCCCAAGCTGTCCACCGCCAACGGCCTGCTCTACTTCTACGAGAAGCGGCCCAACGTCCTCGGCATCGACGCCTGGTACCTGACGGCCGTCGACTTCCGCACCGGCGCCCGCGCCTGGTCCCGGCTCACCGGTACCGGCCCCGCCTACGACAACAACTGGGCGCCCGTCACGATCGGCCCCGACGGCACCGCGTACGTCGGCGTGTTCAACGGCATCGTCGCCGTCCACGACGGCGCCTGACCGGCCCCGCCCGCCCCGCACGGCCCCGTTCCGTGGCCGGACGCACGGATGCCCGGGACCCCCGCGGTCCCGGGCATCCGCATCCCCTGAGGGACCGGGGAGTCACTCCGACCCGGTCACTCCATCTCGGGCATGTCGCCGACCCTCGTCCGCTCGTCGATCACGGCGAACGCCGCACCCTGCGGGTCGATCAGCGCCGCGAAGCGCCCGAACGGGCTGTCCATCGGCCCGAACACCTTCCGCCCGCCGGCGCGCACGGCCACGTCGCATGCCGTGTCACAGTTGTCGACGGCGAAGTAGACCTGGATGTACGCGGGGATCTCCGGCGGGAAGTCCTCCGCGGTCATCACCATCCGGCCGAGCAGCGGGTCGGCGCCGAGGTCGAAGACCCGGTAGTCCATGTCCTTGATCTTCTTCGAGCCGTAGCCGAAGACGGTCGTGTAGAACGCGTCCGCCTTCGCGGGCTCCCGCGTGAACACCTCGGCCCACGCGAAGCCGCCCGTCTCGCCCTGGAGCTCGAAGCCCTCGTGGTCGCCCGCCTGCCAGACGCCGAACACACAGCCCGTCGGATCCTGCGCCAGGCACATGGAGCCGAACGAGCCCACCTGCATCGGCTCCATCAGCAGCGTGCCGCCCGCGCCCTTGATCTTCTCGGCGGTGGCGGCGACGTCCGGCGACGCGAAGTACAGACACCAGGCCGACTTCGCCTCGCCCTCCTGGCCCGGCATCGGCGGGACCACCGCAGCGACCGCCTTGCCGTTCTTGTACGCCTGGGTGTAGTTGCCGAACTCCGAGGCCGCTTCGCCGAAGGTCCAGCCGAGGACGTCGCCGTAGAACTCCTTCGCGCCCTGGACGTCGGTGAACATGGCGTCGGTCCAGCACGGCGTGCCTTCAGCTCGTGAGGCCATGACGATGACTCGCTTCCGATCGATGACGTTTCCCGTCGCTATCGGCCACGCTAATCACGTCCGTCCCACCCCGCTCGGTGACACAACGCGACACCGTCCGCCGGTCGGGTGAACGGGAGCGCGGAAGCTCAGCGGCGGTACTCCCGGGCCTCCGGGAACAGCTCCTTCACCAGCGCCCAGAACACCGGGAAGTCGGGGATGTGCTTCGACTCCCGGGCCCAGCGGCCCGCGCCCGCGGTCCGCACCACCACCAGACCGTCCCCGCGCCACTCGCAGTACCGCACCCGCTCCCACGGCGCCCTCCCCGACGGCAGCCCGATGCCCCGCCCGTCGAGCGCCACCTCGCCGAACGCGACCCGCCCGCCCGCCTCCAGCGTCGTCACCGCCGGCGCCAGCGCCCGGCGCACCGTCTCGTCCAGGACGATCTGGGCCAGCTCCCGGATCTGCGAGTCGGCCGGCCCCGGCACCGACTCCTCGTTCAGGAACCCGCCCACGGTCACCTCGCGCGGCCCTCCGGCGAGCCCGTCGACGAGCAGCCGGTACGCGTAGCGGGTTCCGGTGTATCCGCCGTTGACATACGTACGGGTCACGTCCTGGTGCATCGCCGTGACCGACCCCCAGGGCACGGCCCGGGCGCCCCCGTCCGCGTGCGGGCAGACGAGGCCCCGCTCGTACAGGTACACGTACTCGCCGGGCCGTAACGCCGTCGCGGGCGCGCGCAGCGAGTGCCAGAGCAGCCGGCCGGACAGCCCGAACGGCAGCAGGAGCAGCGGGATCCCGAGCCCGGTACCCACCAGACTCGTGGCGATCGCCGGGAGTGCGAGGGACGCGGCGGCGAGCAGGAGCACCGCGAGCGGCGCCAGAACGGGGCGCCGGCGCCCGGCCCCGGCCGATCCGGCCGGATCCTCGCCGTGCCGCGCCCGGAAGGCCCGCAGATAGACCCCGAGGCCCGCCGCGCGCGCCGCGTCGGTCGCGGCCTCGTCCGGCGGCGGCACGGTCACCCGGTCGCACTCTCCCATGGCGCACCCCCCCGTCCGCATGATGTCAGCGGCCTCCGGCGCGTGCCATCCCCTCCGCGACGACCCGCCGGAAGTCCGGACAGCTCCCGATGTCCGCGTGCTCGCACCCGAGGGCGCACTCCACGAGTTCCAACTGCGCCTGCGCCCGGGCGATCTCCTCCCGCAGGACGGCCGCCCGCGCGCGCAGCACGTCACGGTGACGGGCGGTGGACATGAGCATCGCGCCGATCGCGTCGAGCGAGAGCCCGGCCTCCTTGGCCCGCAGCACCACCGCCGTCCGTACGACGTCCGCCTCCCCGTACACCCGCCGACCCGCCGTGTCCCGGGCCGGACTGAGCAGCCCCATGCTCTCCCAGTGCCGCAGCACGTGCGGGGCGAGACCGAACCGGCCGGCCAGCGCGCCGATGCTCAACCGTGCTTCCTGGCCGGTGAGTTGACTTGACTTCATGTCGACATGAAACGACAGCGTGGCGCCCATGTCCACGACACCCGCGGCCGTACCGCCGCTCCTCGCCCTGCTCGACCGCTTCGACGCCCTGCCGTCGGCCCGACGGCTCCGCGCCCGCACCTATGACCTGCTCGCCGTCCGGCCCCGCGCGCGGGTGCTCGACGTCGGCTGCGGCGCCGGGCGGGCGGTCGCGGAACTGGCCGAGCGGGGCGTACGGGCGGAGGGCGCCGACATCGATCCCGAGGCGGTCGCGCTCGCCCGCGCCCGCCACCCCCGGCTGGTCTTCCACCAGGCCGGTGCGACCGGACTCCCTTACCCTGACGGGTCCTTGGACGGCTACCGGGCCGAGAAGGTCTACCACGAACTCGACGACCCGGCGCGCGCCGCCGCCGAGGCGCACCGGGTGCTCGCGCCCGGCGGGCGGGTGGTCCTGGCCGGCCAGGACTGGGACACCGTCGTCCTCGACTCCGACGCCCCCGAGCTCACCCGCCGCCTCGTCCACGCCCGCGCCGACCGCGTCCCCCAGCCGCGGGTCGCACGCCACCACCGCGCCCTGCTGCTCGACGCCGGCTTCACGGACGTGACGGTCGAGGTCCGCACCGCCGTCTTCACCGGCCCGGAGATGCTCCCGCTCGTCGCCGGCCTCGCCGACTCCGCCACGGCGGCGGGCACGGTGGACCCGGCCGAGGCCCGCGAGTGGCTCGCGGAGCAACGCCACAGGGCCGGCACCGACCGCTTCTTCCTGGCCCTGCCGGTGTTCCTCGCCGCGGCGACCCGGCCGCCGGGTCACGCCACCCTGTAGCGGTGGAACGCCCCTTCCGGCAGATCGAGTTCGGGGCGCCAGAAGCGCAGGGTCTGGGCCGAGGGGACGAAGAGGGGAGCCGGGAGGCGGCCGGGGGAGAACCACTCCCAGTGGTCGATCTTGTCGGGCTCGGCGACGGACGGGGTGCCGGTGTGGGCGTGGACGACCGTCGCGGCCGTCATCCGGGTGAGCGCGGCGGAGCTCTCGGTGTCGAGGATCAGGCCGATCACCGCGACGTCGGACGGGTCCGCGACGAGCGTCGTCTCCTCGGCGAGCTCGCGGGCCGCCGCCTGTTCGATGGACTCGCCCGGGTCGACCTTGCCGCCGGGCAGCTCCCAGACGCCCGAGTGGTGCAGCCCGAGCAGCACCCGCCCGGTCGCGTCGGTCACGATGACGCCCGCCCCGAGGGACGCCTGGGCGGCGGGCGGCTGGGTGTTCCGGTCGGCGGACTCGGCGGCGGGGGCCATGGCGTCTCCTCGTGTGAAGTCGGTACGGTCCCAGCCAACACCACCCCACTGACAACGCGGCGCCGACGACGAGCCCGTACGGCGCGGTGCCGACCTCCACGGAGGCCCCCACGCTCCGGCCGCCCGTGACCCTCCGGGGCATCCGAACGGCTGACCCCGGCGTCAGTGCCCCGGCCGGCCCACCAGGTCTTCCGCGCCGCCGTGTGTCACCGCCCGCACCGGGATGCCCGCCCGGTCCAGCAGGCTCGCCGCCACCGTGGCCCGCCGCCCGCTGCCGCAGAACGTCCAGATCTCCCGGTCCCGCGGCAGGGTCCCGACCCGCGCGGGGAGTTCGGCCAGCGGGATCGCGAGCGTGCCCGGCACCCCGCCCTCCGGGTGCTCCGGGCGCACGTCGAGCGCCCGGGCCTCGCCGTGCCGCAGCCGCCGGGCCAGCTCCGGCGCGTCCGCCGTCGGGAAGGACCGCACCGCCCGGCCCGCAGCCGCCCACGCCTCCGTGCCGCCCGCGAGGACGCCGGCGACGTTCTCGTAGCCGATCCGCAGCAGCTGCACCAGCGCCTCCTCCGCGGCCTCGGCCACCGGCTCGGGGAGCACGAGCACCAGGCGGGTGCCGAACGGGACGACCTCCGCCACCAGGCTCGCGAAGCGGTCGTCCAGCTCCTCGCAGAGCGCCCCCGGCACATGTCCCGCCGCGAACTCCGAGCGCGAGCGCCCGTCCACGATCTGCGCGCCCTCGCCGGCGAGCCCGGCCACCATCGCGGGCGACAGCCGGCGGGGCTCGGGCGGGCCGCCGAGGACGGCGGGGCCGGCGCGGTTGAGCGGCGCCATGTGCCGGTAGTACGCGGGATAGGGCGGCAGTCCCGTGGCGCGCGCCGCGACGAACGCGGCCTCGTCGCGCGGCGTGAGCGCCGGGTTGCCGTGCCGCTCGTCCCCGACCGTCGTCGTGCGGCCCCGGTCCCCGGTCACCGGCGCGGAGGCGCAGGAGCTGCCCGCGCCGTGGGTCGGCAGCACCCGGGTGCCGTCCGGCAGCCCGGCGAGCCGGTGCAGCGAACGGTACTGGGCGCGGGCCAGCTCCTCGGTGTGCGCGGGGCCCGACAGATCGGTGCGGCCGGCGCTGCCGACGAGCAGGCTGCCACCCGTGAACACGGCGTCCGGCGGCCCGGCCGGATCGTCGAGGACGAGATACGCGGTGTGCTCGGCGGTGTGGCCGGGCGTCTCCATCGCCCGCAGGGTGACGTCCCCGACGGTGATCTCGTCGTCCTCGGCCAGCGGAAGGTGCTCGAAGGCGTACGGCGCGCGGGCCGGACCGGCGACGGTGGCCCCGGTCGCCGCACGCACCTCCAGCGCCCCGGAGACGTAGTCGTTGTGGACGTGGGTCTCCAGGGCGTACCGGATGCGCACCCCGCGCCGCTCGCAGCGCTCCATCAGCGCCCAGCTGTCCCGCTGCGGGTCCACGAGGGCGGCCTCGTCGCCGCTGACGAGGAGATAACTGGTGTCACCGAGCGACGCCGTGGTCATGACCTCGATCTCGTGCATGTCCTCACCTCCCGCGGTGCGCACGGCACGCCTCCGGTGGCGTCACGTCCTCCGGTGGCCTCACACCACGACCACCTCGACGGCGGCCACCGGATTGCAGCCGTAGCCGCGGGCGTTCCACGGCGCGTGCCGGGGCTGGGTCTCGCCGTGCGCGTCGGTCGCCCGGGAGAGCAGCCGGTAGCGGCCGGGGGTGCGCGGGGTCCAGCGGAACGACCAGTCGGTCCAGGCGTACGGCCCCGAGGGCGCCGCCAGGTCCGCGTCGTGCCAGCCGTCCGTCGCCTCGGCCGGCTCGTCCTCGTGCACCACCCGTACCTCGACCTGGTGCACCGGAACGCCGCCGCCCGCCCAGGCGTGCCCGCGCACCACGGTCTCCTGGCCGCGCCGCAGGTCCTCGTCCGGCTCGGGCTCGGTGATCAGCGACTTGACCCGCAGCGCGCCGACCGGCCCCTCGGCCCGGCCCTCGGCGTCCACGTACACGTACTCCTCGGCCTGGAACACGCCCGCGAACGGCTCGGTGACCGCCCGTACCCCCGTCAGCCACTTCACGTCCGCCACGGCGAAGTGCCCGGGCACCACCAGGCGCACCGGCGCGCCGTGTTCGCGACTGAGGGGCGCGCCGTCGAGTGCGGTGGCGAGCAGCGTGTCCTGGTGGAGGGCGACGGCGAGCGGGAGGCTGCGTTCGAAGGGGGCGCGGCGGCCCCGTACGGTCCCGGAGTCGGCGCCGGCGAACACGAACTCGACGGCCGCCGCGTCGACCCCGGCCCGCTCGGCGAGCAGCCGGAACGGCACGCCCGCGAAGCGGACGCAGCCGACCGCCCGCTGCCCCCAGGGCAGGCCGGGCGGCTGCGGGACCATCTGCGCGCGTCCGTTGCCCGCGCACTCGACGACCACGTCGAGCTCGGTGTGGGGGAGGGCGGCCAGTTCCCCGTACCCGAGGGTGTACGGGCAGCGCACGGCGCCCTCGAAGCGCAGCCGCCAGTCGGCGGTCCGCAGGGCCGGAACGGTGAAGTGGTCGCGCACGAAGAGGGCGTCGGCGGGGGTGACGGGCGCGGTGAGAGCGGCCGACGGCGTCTGGGCGTTGTACGGGTCGGAGGTCACCGTCTCGGGGGACCAGGCGGTGGCGCCCGGCCCTCGGGGGAGGACGGAGGCGCACATGGTTCCTTCAGGCTGGGTCGCACTTCGGGATGGATCCGCGGAGGGATCCGAGGCTGTACGTACTAATCATGACGAAGGTATTGACTTGGTGCGAATAGGGAGGAAGCTTGTCTATACACCAGACAACCAGAGAGAGCCGCACCCGCTGACGGAGACGTCCGAAGGCCCGCGTGACCCCCGTTCTCGGCTCTGGCCAGGCCCCCGGCAGATCCTGTCGGTGACGCCGCCATCGGTGACGGCCGATGTCCGCGTTACCGGACGAGGATGGCCGGGGACTGTCATGTCCGGGCCCGGTGCCCTGCCCTCCTTCCTCCTGCGGCATACTGACGCCTCCTTTCAACAGATTGTTTAAGGAGGAGTCTTGGCCGGCAGTTTCAAGACGGTCATCGAAGTGGGCCCCGCCCACGTCGCCCAGGCGGAGGGCCTGGCCGGCGCGTTCCAGAAGGCCATCGCGCCCGCCACCGTCAACTACGACTTCGAGCACATCCACGCCGCCGCGGCGGCGGTCCCGGACAGCACCGTCGTGAAGATGGTGCGCGGCTGGGGACTCCAGGAGCAGGCCCCCGTCCTGGTGATGGTGCTCTCCCTCAAGGAGGCGGTCCGCCAGGCCCTGCCGCCCGAGGCGGCGGAGGCGACCTTCTGGGAGACCATCGAGCGCGAACTCGTCGACGCCTTCACGGGCCTCGCCGCCCAGGAGGGCCGGCCGGGACTCTCGTACTACGAGGAGAGCCCCGACCGCACCCGCTACTACCAGGACCTGTTCTTCGCCCTGCAGGACGAGGAGACCGGCGGCTATCTCTATGCCGTCGCCTTCTGCGTCGATGTCACCATCGGCCTCGACAAGGCCCGGGTCGGCGCCCTCGGGATGACCGACACCGTCCCGTTCGCGATCCGGCTCAACGCGATCGTGGTCCGCCAGGAACTGCAGTCCGTCGCCGTCTGACCAGCTGCCGGGCCCGCCGTCCCGGGCCATGGTCAACCGCCCGTACCCGGCGGTAGCGTCGCCCTGCCGCGAAGATCGACGGAGGGCGAGGGACACGATGAACCAGCGGTTCGGCGACTACCAGAACGAGATCTATCTGAACGGCCTCTTCGGCACCCTGCCGAAACTGCCCATGGACTTCGCCGGACTGGAACAGCGCGCCGAGGCCGCCCTCCCGCCGTCCGTCTGGTCCTACGTCGCCGGCGGCGCGGGCGACGAACACACCCAGCGCGCCAACGCCGAGGCGTTCCGGCACTGGGGCCTGGTGCCCCGGATGATGGTCGGCGCGACCGCGCGCGACCTCACGGTCGACCTGTGCGGGATCCCGCTGCCCGGTCCGCTGCTCATGGCGCCCGTCGGCGTCGTCGGCCTGTGCGCCCAGGACGGGCACGGCGACCTCGCCACCGCCCGCGCCGCGGCCCGTACCGGCGTCCCGATGATCGCCTCCACCCTGAGCGTCGACCCGCTGGAGGACGTCGCCGCCGAGTTCGGCGGCACCCCGGGCCTCTTCCAGCTGTACACCCCGACCGACCGCGCCCTCGCCGAGAGCCTGGTGCACCGCGCCGAGGCGGCCGGCTTCCGCGGCATCGTCGTCACCCTCGACACCTGGGTCACCGGCTGGCGCCCCCGCGACCTCGGCACCGCCAACTTCCCGCAGCTCCGCGGCCACTGCCTCGCCAACTACACCTCCGACCCGGTCTTCCGGGCCCGCCTCGCCAAGGCACCCGAGGAGGACCCGCAGGCCGCGGTCCTGGAGTGGACCCGTATCTTCGGCAACCCGCTGACCTGGGACGACCTGCCCTGGCTGCGCTCGCTCACCGATCTGCCGATCCTCCTCAAGGGCATCTGCCACCCCGAGGACGTCCGGCGCGCCCGCGACGGCGGCGCCGACGGGATCTACTGCTCCAACCACGGCGGCCGCCAGGCCAACGGAGGCCTGCCCGCCCTCGACGCCCTGCCGGAGGTGGTCGACGCCGCCGAAGGACTGCCCGTCGTCTTCGACTCCGGCGTCCGCAGCGGCGCCGACGTGGTCAAGGCCCTCGCCCTCGGCGCCACCGCCGTCGCCGTCGGCCGCCCCTACGTCTACGGCCTGGCCCTCGACGGCACCGACGGCATCGTCCACGTCCTGCGCTCGCTGCTCGCCGAGACCGACCTGGTGATGGCCGTGGACGGCTACCCGGCCCTCGCGGACCTGCGGGCGGAGGGCGCGCTGCGCCGGGTCCGGGCATAGGGTTCAGCGCCGGCCGAGGACCTCGGCGATCCGGGAGAAGCCGTCCGCGCCGTGGCCGAGCGCGACCGTGCGGCGGGCCAGACCCTCGGCCGCGCGCATCACGCCCGCGTCGATGCCGTGCGCCTCCGAGGCGTGCACGATGTGCGCCATCGTGGAGACCGCCGAGGTCAGCGGATTGCCCTCGCCGGAGAAACCGCCGTCCTGCACGTCCCCCGCCCACTCCTCGAACAGCGGGGGCAGGATCGCGCCGATGCCCTGGGCGAACGGGGCCAGTTCGCGCGGCGTGATGCCCTCCGCGCCCGCCACGGCGAGGGCGTGCACATAGCCGGCCATCGACGTCCAGAAGATGTCGAGCAGCGCGATGTCGTACGCGGCGGCCCGGCCGATGTCCGCGCCGAGGTGGCTGTGGGTGCCGCCGAGGACGTCGAGCACCGGGCTGTGCGCGCGGTACAGCTCCTCGGGGCCGCTGTGCAGGAACACCGCGTGCGGGGTGCCGATGGTGGGCGTCGGGGTCATGATGGCGCCGTCGAGGTAGGCGATGCCGTGCTCGTCGGCCCAGCGCCCGGTGTCCCGGGCCCGCTCGGGGACGTCGGCGCTCAGGTTGACCAGGGTGCGCCCCTTGAGCGCCGCCGTGACGTCGTCCTGGCGCAGTACGGCGTCCGTGGCGTCGTAGTTGACCAGGCAGACCACGGTCAGCGGGCTCGCGGCGACCGCCTCGGCGGCGTTCGCCGCCCCGGTCGCACCCCGCTCGACCAGCTCGCGGTCCCGGCCCGGCGTACGGTTCCACACCGTCGTGCGCACTCCGGCGGCGACGAACGCGCCGGCCAGCGCCCGGCCCATCGGGCCGAGCCCGAGCACCGTGACGGCGGACCCGGACGCGGGCAGCGGGGAAGAGGACATGACGGAACTCCCTTGTAGATGAGGCAAGGTGTGAGTGGGACAAGGCCGGCCGGACGGCAGGGCCGAGGAAGCGGAGGACGGGACGGATGACGCGCGGGCGGGCCAGGGACACCGATGTGTGCGGCGTGACCGCGGCCGTCGCGGTGATCGACGGCAAGTGGAAGACCCTGCTGCTGTGGCTCCTGGAAGCCGGCCCGCAGCGGCCCGGCGAACTGCGCCGGATGATCCCCCGGATCAGCGAGAAGGTGCTGACCCAGGCGCTGCGGGAGATGGAGTCGGACGGTCTGGTGCACCGGGAGGTGTACGACGTGAAGCCGCCGAAGACCGTCTACTCGCTGACCGCCGAGGGCCGCGAGCTCTCCGAGGCGCTGGCCCCGGTCTCCGCGTGGGGCCATCGCCGGCTCGACCGGCTCGCCGCGGAGCGCGCCGTGTCCTGAGACTGCTTGTGTTCCCTGGTCGTTCCTTCCGGCTCTTTTCCGGGGCGTTCCGGCTCTCTCCGGTCCGTCCCCTCGGTCGTGACCAGCCTCTCCCGGGGCCCGCGCGGCGACAAGTACCCACAAAAAAGTGGGTACGCGTGCGGCCCGCGCCGTGGCGCGGGCCGCACGCGGTCTCTTCCCGGCCTACTCCGTCGCCGTCTTCGTCTCCGCACGGCCGCCGCGGCGCGGCCACCGGCGGCGCCGCGGCCGGTCGGGCAGCCAGCCGAAGGCCAGCGAGCTGCCGACCAGGCCGAGCAGCATGCCGACGAAGAAGCCACCCAGGTTCGACGTCACCCAGCTGGCGAGCGACGCGAGCACTCCGATCACCGAATAGAACAGGCGCTGGCGGGGGTTGAACACGATGAGCAGCCCGCAGACCAGCATGATGATCGGCAGGACGTAGCCGGCCAGACTGTCGGCGCCGGCGGCGAGGATCACCGAGACGCTCGCCCGCTCGGTGAGCAGGATCTCCGCGCCGCCGAGCGCCAGGGCGAGGCCCGCCCCGAAGGGACGCCGGTGCCGCCAGCGCCGGAACGCGCGCCAGGGATGCCGGCGGCCGCCGGAGGACGCGGCCTCCGGCGCTCCCGGGGCGTTCGCGAGGGCCTCGTCCGTGCCCGCCGCCATGGTCAGCAGCCCTCCGAGCTGAAGTTCATGTGGAGGTCGGGCAGGGTGAAGCGGACGGCCGTGGTGGCGTAGTTGACCTGGCGCAGGTCACGCAGCCTCACCGTGTCCGCCTGCTGGCCGAAGGAGCCCAGCGGGCCCTTGACCGGCGGCTTCTCGAAGGTGCTGGCGTCCCCGCCGATCTCGATGTTGTCGAAGTCCGCCAGCTTGCCGGTGATGTCGGTCGAGTCGGTGGTCAGGCCGGACGCCTGGACCGCGGTGCCCTTGTCGCCGGCGGTGATGTGCAGATGGGTGCCGCCGAGCTCCACGCTCTGGCACAGGTTGGTGATCTTCGCCTCGCGGATCGCGGTCACGATGGTCAGCACCTGGCCGCCGGTGTCGCCCGCGTTGGGGCTGCCCTCGGCCATGTTGTCCATCGCGCCGAACTGCCCGAAGCCCTTGCCTTCCAGGGAGTCCGCCGAGACGACGAAGGGCATGCCGGAGATGGCGAACTGGGCGGCGAGCGCGCCCTGGGCGGTGAGCACCACGAGCGTGCTCGCGGCGAGGAACGCGGGGACACCCATGAGGGCGGCGCGGCGGTAGCGGACCCCGCCCCGTCTGTCGGGGGATTCGGGTCCGGTGGTTCCTTCGGACAGGGCCATGCGTTGCTCCTGACATCGGTGAGGAAACAGAACGCGGCGTGTCCTGGCGCGGACGGTTCCCCCATCCACCTGGGTCTTCCCGGACTCGTGCGGAGGCAGCAGTGCCGCAGGGAACCGATTCGGACCGTACGCGTAGTGAGAAACCGCGTCAACTACCCAGTAACAAAAGCATGTTGACGATCAGTCGCAAGTCGGAAAGCGCTTCACCCGTGAGCCGGGAACGGCGCCACGACCACGTGCACGAGCACGTCCAGGAGCGGATCGGGGCCCGTGCCGGGACCGTCGCCGGCGGCCGCGAACCGGCCCTCGTCCACCGCCCGGTGCACCGCCGCGTACACCGCGCCCACCACCGTGTCCACCAGCTCCTCCCGCGCCACCCCCGGCGGGCCCGGCGGCGCGTCCGCGAAGAACGGGCGAAAACCGGCCAGAAATTCGGCCCTGGCGCGACGTCCCGTCGGTCCCAGGCACTCGATCTCCACCGCCATCGCCGCGAAGACCGGCGTCTCGGCGAGGAGCGTGAGCAGCGCCCGCAGCCCGGCCCGCACCGCGGTGGGCCAGTCCGCCGCGCCGCCGGTCCCGTCGTACGCCCGCTGCATGGCCCGCACCACCGTCCGCGTGCCGCCCCGGAAGGCGGCGAGCACCGCGTCCTCCTTGCCGGTGAACAGCTCGTAGAACACCGGACGGGTCACTCCCGCGGCCCGGCAGATGTCACTGATCCGCGCCCCCGCGTAGCCGTTCGCCGCGACCGTGCGGGCCACGCCGTCGAGCAGCCGCTCGCGCTGCCGCGAGGCCACCTCCTCGGGCGTCAGCCGGCGCGGGCCGGGGCGCAGCGAGCGCTCCGGCTCGCGGCCCGTGCGGGCTCCCGGCAGGACGAGTTCCTCCTCGGTGCCGCGAGCGCTCGTCATCGGCCACATCCTTCTGCGGTTGTTGACGTCACGGACTCGGCGGGATTACAACCCTCGTGGGTTTTCCTCTCGGTGCTCCGGGCGGACCCGGTGGAGCCGCACCCCCGTGGGACGGGATGCGCCGCCGCCGCGCCCCGCACACCGAGTATTACGCTCCACCCCGTATCGCGACACCGCTGCCGACGACGATCCGTGGCGCCGGACCGTCCCGGCGGTGGCGGTCGCCCAGTGGCGCCGCCGCGTCACCACGTCACCGTTCACGTACGCACGCACGGCGTGCTCCCTCGTACGCCCCTGCCCGCATCCGCGGCCGTGTCTCGCGTCCGGTGCGTGATCCCAGCGCGGCGCGTCTCCTCGTACCTCCTCGCGTGCCCGCGTGCCCCCACGTGCGCACGCACCCACGCGTCCCTGCACGCCATCGAGTTCTTCCACCCTCCGCCACCGTGCGAAAGGAACCCCCATGGACAAGCGTGCTCTCTCCGCGGCCTTCGGCGCCGCCGTCGCCGCCGTGCTCGCGGTGACCGCCTCCGCCTCCGCGACCGCCTCGGCCGGCGAGGTCCTCACCACCGGCAGCGCGGGCGGCACCGCGGTCGCCTCCGGTGACGTCCTCTCCGCCTCCCTGGTCTCCGGGACCAAGGCGAAGATCTCCACCACCGCCGGCGGCAGCACCGGCATCACCTGTTCCGCCTCGGCCTTCACGGCCACGGCGAACACCAACCCCGCCGCGCCCGGCACCGCCACCGAGACGGTCACCGCCCACACGCTCAGCACCTGCACCACGAACATCACGGGCGCGACCGGCGTGCAGAGCATCACCGTCAACAACCTGCCGTTCAACGCCTCGGTGACGTCCGGCGGTTCGCTCACCGTCACGGCGGGCGCCACCGGCCCGATCCAGACCACCCTCAAGATCAATACGATCCTGGGCCTCACGACCTGCGTCTACCGGGCCGGCAGCCTCACCGCCACCCCGTCCAACACCGACAACTCGCTGAGCTTCACGGACCAGCTCTTCACCAAGTACAGCGGCCCGAGCACCTGCCCGGGCAGCGGCTACTTCACCGCGAAGTACGGCCCGGTGCAGGACACCAGCCAGGCCGGCAGCCCGGTGGTGTTCGTCAACTGACGCACCGCGTGCGCTGACATGACGCCCTGAGCAAGGGGGCGGCTCCGGAGCCGAGGGCCACCGGGGCCGCCCCTGCGCCATGCCCCGGTATCCCCGCGGAACAGCAGAGGAGGTCCGACGAGGCAGCGTCAGGCGTCCAGCCGAGCGACGACCGCGCGCATCGCCCGTTCCACCGCCGCCCGGGTGTCGTCCGTGTGGTCCAGGGTCTCGAAGCCGTGCCGGGCGAGCGGCACGTCGACGATGTCCAGCTCGGCCCCCGCCGCGCCGGCCGCGGCGACGAACTCCTCGACCGTCGCCGCGAACACCGGGTTCTCCCGGCCCACCCGGGTCAGCACCACCGGCGGGCTCGACGCGCCCACGACCTCCGCCGGCCGGAACCGCGGGTCCACCACCCGCCACTCCGGCGGCGGCGCGAGCACCGGATACGTGAGCGCCACGCAGCGCAGCCAGGACGGCGGCCGGCCGAGCCACTCCGCCGACAGCAGCCCGCCGCCCGAGAAGAACCACAGCGCGATCCGGTCCCCGTCGACCCGCGGGTCCGCCCGCAGCAGCTCCACCGCCCCGGCCACGTCCTCGGCCGACCGAGGATAGTCCGTCAGATCGTGCAACCGGTGGTCCAGGGTGGCGCCGACCACGCCCAGCGCGGCCGCGTACCGCCCGTACCCGAGGAACGTCGGGGTGTCGCGCGGTGTCGGCCGCTGGTCCGACGGGACGGGCCCGCCGTGCACGAACAGCACCGCGGGGCGCGGCCCGTCCGCCTCCGGGAGGTGCAGATCGACCCGCCCCCGGCGCTCGCGCGGCCGCTCCTCCACGTCGAGCAGGAACTCCCCGCGACGCTCCGGTACGGAAAGGCGCCGGCCCTCGTCCTTCGCCGCGCGCAGCAGGACGTCGGCGAGCGGGCCGGGCGCCGACAGCATCGGCCAGTGACCGGTGTCCAGCTCGAAGAAGCCCACGCGCGGGTCGGCGAGCACGCGGTACCGCTCCGGGCCCGTCGCCACCAGCAGCTCGACCATGTCGATCCCCGAGCCGTTCGCGGTGCACAGCACGCCCGTCGTCGGACGGTCGAACGGGCTGCCGGTCAGCCGCAGCGGCTGCGTCAGCGTGCCCGTCGGCTGCGGCACCGCCAGCCGGTCGAGCCGCTCCAGATCCGCCTCGCCAAGACCTGCCGTACTGCCCCACCGCCGCCACCCGTCCCCACGCGGCGCCGGTACGAGCCCGTCCGCCCCGGCCTCCTCGACGGCGGCGGCATCCGGCACGGCCGCGAGCGCCGTGTCCCCGTCACCCGGCATCCCGGCGTCCAGATACACCACCCGCGCGACGCGCCCCGAGCGCCGGTCGGCGGCCCCCAGCGCCGGATGGATCCCGTAGTCGTGCCCGACGAGCACCACCTCCTCACCCGCCCCGATCCGGTCGACCACCCGCACCACATCCCCGATGTGCGCCTCCAGGTCCACCTCCCGGCCCCCGCCGCCGTCCATCCCGGCGAGCGTCACCCCGTACGCCTCGCACCCGGCGGCCCGCAGCCGCTCGACGACCTCCTGCCACACCCAGCCTCCGGTGAACGGCCCGGACACCAGCACGAAAGCGGTCATGACGCTCTCCTCACCTCACACCGATCGCTCCGGCCGCGCCTCGGCGGCCGCCGGAACGGTAGGAACTCCCGCAGGGGGAGGTTCAAGAGGACCCGGCGTGCCGGCCCGCGGGTAGCGTTGTGTCACATGCAGGCCGACGACGACAGCGGGACGTGGAGCATCGGGGAGCTCGCCGAGCGGGCGGGGGTCACCGTCAAGACCGTGCGCTTCTACTCCGACCGCGGGCTGCTGCCCGAGGCCGGGCGGAGCGGCGGCGGACACCGGCGGTACGGGCAGGGGGCGCTGGAACGGCTGCGGGTCATCCGGACGCTGCGGGGCCTCGACCTGCCGGTGGCGGCCGTGCGGCGGGTGCTCGACGAGGAGGACGCGCTGGAGGACGTGATCGCGGGGCAGTTGAGCGAGGTGGGCGGCCGGATCGCCGAACTGCGCTGGCGGGAGGCGTCGTTGCGGCTGCTCCAGGACTGCACCGCGCGGGAGCGCGCCGAGCGGCTGCGGCTGCTCGCCGCCGTGTCCGCGCCGCCCGACACGACGGCGCTCGCCCGGTTCTGGCGGCGCACCCTCCCCGTACGGTTCCCGGCGAAGCTGGCGGCGGCGGTCGTGGACGCGGCCGTGCCGCCGCTGCCGGAGGACCCGGCGCCGGCGCAGGTGCTGGCCTTCGCGCGGCTCCAGGACCTGGTCGTCCAGGCCCCCGCGCCCGCCGTGCACCTGGCCGGTCTCCCGCACCGGCCGACCGTCCTGTACGAGGGGCTCGCCGAGGCGTACGAGATCGGGACCCGGGAGATGGCGGTCGGCGGCCCGCCGGCCCCGGGCGCGGCGCTCGACGGCTTCGTCGCGGCGTACGCGGGCGCGCTCGGCGCCCGCGACACCCGGGCCTTCCGGCGACGGCTCGCCGGGCTGATGATCAGCGGCGCCGATCCGCTGCTCGGCCGCTACTGGCAGCTGGCGGGCGAGGTGGCCGGCGAGCGGGCCGGCCCCACAGCCGGGGCGGTACACGGCTGGCTGTGCGTGGCCCTGAAGACCGACCTCAAGGACGGATGGCAGCGGCTTGACCACCGGGGGGAGTGGGGAACGTGGAGGGCCCCGCTTTCGGGCCGTGAAGCGTGATGTGTGGCGCGGAAACACGGGCTCGCGCCGGACAGGGGCGGTCTCCGCGCCGTAATCATGCAGTCCCGAACGCGGGGACCGGAGCGTCCCCCACGCAACGACCACCGCCGCTCGGCTCCGCTCAGCGGCCCTCGCGGAGCCGCTCCAACTGCGCGTCCACCCGCCGCACGCTCTCCTGGTAGCCGTGCGACAGGGCCAGTTCCCGCGCCCGTACCAGCGTCGTCTCGGCCTCCTCGACGCGGCCCAGCTCCAGCAGGGCCGTGCCGGCCGTGGCCCTGAGCATGCTCTGCCGCACACCCACGAGACCGTTGACGGTGTCGCCGTCCAGGGCGAGCCCGCGGCCGGCGCAGGCGAGCGCGCCGGCGGGGTCGCCGGCCGCGAGGAGCTGGCGGGAGCGGTGTTCCAGGGCGAGCAGCTCGGTCATCACGTCATCGCTGTCCCGGACGAGTTCGGCCGCGCGGGCGGTGTGCGCGAGGGACTCCTCGCTGACCCCGTCGTGGTCGAGGGCGACGGCCAGGTTGACCAGGGCCGTGGCCTCGCTTGAGCGTTCGCCCGCGCGGGCCGCGAGCTCGGGGGCGAGGCGCAGGTGCACCAGCGCCTCGGGCAGCCGCTTCTCCTGGACGAGCACCCAGCCGAGCAGCGCCCGGGCGCGGGACTCGGCGTCCGGGTCGTCGAGCACGGCGGCCGAGTCGACGCCGTCCTCGAGGACCGGGGCCCAGCCGTCGTGGCTGTTCCACAGGATGTACGGCCACTGGAGTATGGCGAGCCGCCAGGCCCGGTCGTGCAGCCCGGCCGCGCGCGCCGCGGTGACGGCCGCGGCGAGGTTGTCGCGCTCGGCCGCGTACCAGAGCAGCGCCGCGTCCCGGCCGGCGAAGTGCACGGTGGTCCCGGACAGCCGGGCGCCGTCCGGCACCGTGCAGCAGGGCTGGTCGTCCGGTTCGGCGGCGCGCGTGGCGGCCATGGCGGTGAGCGTGTAGTGGTCGAGGAGCCGCGGCAGGGCGTCCGGGTCGGCGTCGAGGCTGCGCGCGTAGAGCCGTACGAGGTCGTGCAGCGTGTGCCGGCCGGGCGCGTACTCGGTGAGCAGGTGCGCGTCGCCCAGCCGGTCCAGGGCCTCGGCGGCGACCGCCGGTGTCCGGTCCAGCAGCGCGGCGGCCGCGTGCCGGTCCAGGTCCGGACCCGGCAGGGCCCCGATCCGGCCGAACAGCCGCGCCGCCTCCTCCGGCAGCCCCTGCACGGTGACCCGCAGCGCGGCCCCCACGCCCTGCCCGTCGGCGCCCGCCGAGTCGTCCACCGAGAGCAGTGCCAGCCGGCGCTGCTCGTCGGCGAGTTCGGCGGCGAGCTCGGTCAGCCGCCAGTGCGGGCGGGCGGCCAGCTGCGCGGCGGTGACGCGGAGGGCGAGCGGCAGGCCGTCGCACAGCTCGGCGAGCCGCCGGGCCGCGTCCGGTTCGGCCTCTATCCGGTCCCCGCCGACGGCTGCGGCGAGCAGCGCCGCCGACTCGTCGAGGCCGAGGACTCCGAGCGGTACCGGCCGCGCCAGTTCGCTCACCACGAGCCCGCCGAGCCGCAGCCGTGACGTGACGACGGCGGCGCAGCGCGGACCGGCCGGAAGCAGCGGCCTGGCGCGCTCGGCCGCGCGCACGTTGTCGAGGACCACGAGCAGCGCGCGCTCCTCGGTCAGCGTCCGGTAGAGCGCCTCCGCGGCCGTCGCCGACTCGGGCAGCCGCCGCGGCGGCACCCCGAGCGCGGCCAGGAACTCGCGCAGCACGTCGGCCGCGTCCACGCCGTCCCCGTCGGCGGGGCCGAAGCCGCGCAGGTCGGCGTAGAGCACGCCGTCCGGGTAGCGGTCGGCCCGCAGGTGCGCCCAGTGCAGCGCGAAGGCGGTCTTGCCGACTCCGGCGGGACCGGTGACGAGGGCGACCCGGGCCGAGTCGACGGCCGTGTCGAGCGCCGCCAGTTCGCGCTCGCGGCCGAGGAAGCCCCGGGGCGTACGGGGAAGGAGGTCGGGCGCGGGGAGGGTCAGGGCGGCCGGGGCGGGCCGGGCCGCGCCGTCCGCCGGCGGACCCGCCGCGGGCGCGACCCCGCCCGGACCGTGGTCGTGACCGTAGGCGGGGCCGGCCGCCGAGTGCCCGGCGGCCCCGCCCCCGGCCTCGAAGCCGGCCCCTGCTCCTGCCCCGGCCTCGAAGCCGACCCCGGCCTCGGACCGGGAACCGACCCCGGCCCCGGAGCGGACGGCATGGCGGGAAGGCTCCTCCTGGCCGAGGTGGCCGTGGTGGCCGTGGTGGCCAGGGTGGCCGGAATGACCCGCGTGGCCCGCGCCGGCGGCCCGCCGCGGGTCGGAGCCGTGCGGCCCGGGACCGGGGGGCGCGTGTCCACGGGACTCCCTCCTGCCCGGCTCCGTGCCGGCCGGACCGCCGCCGACCGGGGTGCCGTGCGGCAGGCCGCGCAGCACCGCCTCGTACGCGGCGCGCAGCGCGGGACCGGGGTCGACGCCCAGTTCCTCGGCGAGCAGCGTGCGGGTGCGGTGGTAGCAGTCGAGGGCGTCCGACTGGTGGCCGGCGCGGTAGAGCGAGAGCATCAGCGCGGCCGCCAGGGACTCGCGCAGCGGGTTGGCGGCGGACTCGGCGCGCAGCAGGGCGGCCGCCTTGACGTGTTCGCCGAGGCGTCCGTAGGCCGCCGCGAGCTGTTCGACGGTGTCGACCCGGGTCTCCTCAAGGGCCTGCGCGGCGACGAGCAGCTGCTCGCTCGCGGCGGTGCCGGTGAGCGCGGGCCCGCGCCACAGCGCCAGGGCCTCGCGGAGCATCAGGACCGCGTCCGCCGGGTGCTTCTGGTGGCCCGCCAGCTGGACCAGCTCGTCGAAGCGGTGGGTGTCCAGGAGCTGCTCGGGCATGCGGAGCTCGTACGCCTGGGTGTGGGTGGCCAGCTCGATCCCGTAGTCCTCCGCGCCGCCCTGCTCGAAGAGCGCCCGCAGCCGCGAGACATGGCCCTGGACGACCGTGCGGGCCCGTGCCGGGGGCTCCTCGTCCCAGACCGCGTCGATGAGGCGGTCGACGGGGACGACGGCGTTCGCGCGCAGCAGCAGTGCCGCGAGCACACTGCGCCGCTTGGCGGGGCCGAGCGGCAGCTCACCCGCCTCGGCCACGATGGACACCGTTCCGAGCAGGCGGAACTCCACCCGGCCCTCCTTGTAGATCTGTTCCTGTGGGGCCTTCCAGTATCCCCGCCGCACCGGCGGTGACCTGTACCGGCGTCCCGCTGATGTCCGGATGCGACCGGAACGCGAGGGGTCACGGCCGGATCCTTTGCCGGACCCTTGCCGGGCCGGGGGCGGTCGCGACGGAGGCTGTGACGGCGGCCGGACGGCGGCCGGACGGCAGCCGTGAAGAAGCCGTGAAGGAAGCGGAGAAGGAATCCGCAGGCGGCGTCAAGCCGGAGCGCCGGCGTCGCCGGATCGTGTGGGAGAGAGCCGGATGACCATGGAATCGGGCTCGGGGCACGGCAAGATCGGATCCGCCGGGTCGTTCCGAACGAGGGCCGTGGGGGCCCTTGGATCCGGTTTCGCGAGCGTCGTGCGCCGACATCGCCGCTCCCCGCCGCCCCCGGAACGAGGCTCCGCTCCGGGGGCGGCAGTTCGCCCACCGGCCGCTCTCGCCCCGTCGTCAAGCCGCGTACCGGGCAAGCTCTTGGACATCGTGTCAACAGTGGCGGAAAACCTGCCTGTACACCCCTACTGGCCGGTTCTACTCTCAAGTCGCTTCGTGTGCACCCCCCACATCACACGCATCCGCACCTCCTCGCACCCCACACTCCGCTCAGAACCGAGGAGATCCCCATGTCCAAGCTGCTCGTCTCCGCGACCGGCCTCGCCGCGGCCGCCGCCCTCGCCTTCGCCGGCCCGAGCGCCGGGCTCCAGGCCGGGTCCACCACGCTGCTCCCGGCCGGCCACTCCTTCGCCGCCAAGCTCACCGGCAAGGCCACCTTCGTCGCCGGCTCCACCACGATGACCTGCGCGGTCTCCGCCTCCGTGCCAGCGACCGGCGCCAACAACCAGGTCCCCGCCGCCCCCGCCAACCACAACGACGCCGGGCCGGTCTCCGTGCCCATCAACCCGCCCACCTTCAGCAGCTGCACCACCAGCATCACGGGCGTCAGCGTCACCGTCACCACCAACGCCACCAACGGCGCCTGGTCGCTCTCCGCGCAGAACGGCGCGCCCGCCGCCGGCGCGATCACCATCCCGAAGGGCGGTGTCGTCCTGAAGACCAGCGGCTTCGCCTCCTGCACCATCACCGCCTCGCCGGCCGGCCCGACCGCCGTCAACGGCGGCTGGACCAACGGAGCTCCGTCCAGCCTGGCCATCGCCAACGCGCCGGTCCCGGCCACCGTCACCGGCGGCTTCCTCTGCCCGACGGGCAACCAGTCGGCGACGTTCAGCGCCACGTACCAGATCACCGACACGACCGACCCGGCCCAGCAGATCACCGTCACCGGCTGACGCCCGCTCCGGACCTCGTCCCTCCGCTTCCCCGACTCGCCCCGCGCCGCGCCGCTCTTCGGCATCCTGGTGGCCTGAAGTGCGCGCTCGGCGGGGTGAGTCGGGGCGCGTGGGGGCGGGGCAGCGGAGGGGGAGCCGTAAGCGATGGGCGGACAGGGCGAGAAGACGGCCGCGGAAGGCGTCAGAGGCACGACGGCACGGCGACGGCGGCGCCCCAAGGCGCGGACCGTCCTCCTGAGTGCCCTCAGCCTGCTCGTGGGCGCGGTGCTGCTCACCGCGGGCGCCGGCTACTGGGCGTACGAGCACTACACCGGCCGGGTGCAGCGGATCCCGCAGACCTTCCCGACGAACGCGCCCGTCCCGGCCGCCTCCAAGGGCGGCCAGAACTTCCTCCTCATGGGCCTCGACTCGCGCTCCGAGGTCCCCACGACCGGAAGCGACGCCAAGGGGAGGCTGTGGAAGTACGGTGACCAGCGCAGCGACGCGATGATGCTGGTGCACATCCCGGACGACCACTCCGCCGCGTACGTCGTGTCCCTGCCGCGCGACTCCTGGACCGACATCCCCGGCCGCGGTCGGGCCAAGCTCAACGCGGCCTTCTCCTGGGGCGGTCCGCCGCTCCTGATCGACACGGTGCAGCGCCTCACCGACGTGCGCGTGGACCACTTCGCCGTCATCGACTGGAACGGCTTCCGCAAGCTCACGGACGCCGTCGGCGGCGTCGACATCCTGCTGGCCGACGGCGAGCGCCGGCACATGAACGGCGCCGAGGCGCTGGCGTACGTCGGCGAGCGCAAGGACCTGCCCAACGGCGACTTCGACCGCACCCACCGCCAGCAGAACTACCTGCGCACGGTCCTGGAGAAGGTGATGAGCTCCGCCTCCCTCAAGGACCCGCTCCAGCTGAAGAAGACCCTCGACCTCTTCACCGAGACGGTGTCGGTGGACGAGCGCTTCGGCGACGGCGAGATGCGCGAACTGATCTGGAACATGCGGGAGGTGCGGGCCGGCGACATGACGTTCATGAACGCGCCGGTGAAGGGGACCGGCACGGAGAAGGGGCAGTCGGTGGTCTACCTCGACCGGCCGCGCTGCACGGCACTGTGGCAGGCGTTCAAGGACGACGGGCTCGCGACGTACGTGGAGACGCATCCGATCGACCGGCTGCGACCCGCGACCAACTGACCCACTCTGCCGTGTGACATGGCACTGTGAAATTTTACTGCGCTAGGGTACGGCCCATGACCGTCATCTCGCGCAACCCGGCCGACCCCACCGACGTCCTCGTCGATCTGCCCGCACCCGGCGCCTTCGCCGTCGCCGACTCCGTCGAACGGGCCCGCGCCGCCCAGCCCGGCTGGGCGGACGGCGGGGCCGCCGCCCGCTCCGCCGCACTCGGCGCGGTGGCCGCCGCCATCGAGGCCGCCGCGGACGAACTCGCCGCGCTCGCCGTACGCGAGGTCGGCAAGCCGCTCGCCGAGGCCCGCGCGGAGGTCGCCCGGACCGTCGCCATCTGGCGCTACTACGCGCAGGCTCCGTACGAGCCCACCGGCGCCGTCCACGACACCGCCGCCGGCCCCGGACTGCTGCTCACCCGCCGCCGCCCGCACGGCGTCGCCGGGCTCATCACCCCCTGGAACTTCCCCTTCGCGATTCCCAGTTGGAAGGCCGCGCCCGCGCTCGCCGCCGGCAACGCCGTCGTCCTGAAGCCGGCACCCGAGGCCACCGCCTGCGCCCTGCGCCTCGCCGAACTCGTCCGGCAGGCCCTGCCCGACGGGGTGTTCACGGTCGTGCCCGGCGGCGCCGTCGAAGGCGGCGCGCTCGTCTCCGCAGCCGACGTCGTCTCCTTCACCGGCTCGTCCACGGTCGGGCGCACCGTCGTGCGCTCCGCCACCGCCCGCGGCATCCCCGTCCAGGCCGAGATGGGCGGCCTCAACGCGGCCGTCGTGCTCCCCGACGCCGACATCGCCCAGGCCGCCGCGCACATCGCGGCCTCCGTCGCCGGATACGCCGGCCAGAAGTGCACCGCCACCAGCCGCGTCATCGCCGTCGGCGCCGCCCTCGACCCGCTGCGCGAGGCCCTCGCCGAGGCGCTGCGCGCCGTCCCGGTCGGCGACCCCGCCGTCCCGGCCACCGTCTGCGGACCGCTCATCACCGCGGCCGCCCGCGACGAGACGGCCGCCGCCTGGCAGGGCCTGTCCGTCCTCGCCGGCGGCACGGTGCCGGACCGGCCCGGCTGGTACGTGGCGCCCACCCTCGTCGAGAAGGCCGGCCCCGGCCACCGGCTGCTCCGCGAGGAGGTCTTCGGCCCCGTCGCCGCGCTGCTTCCCGCCCGCGACCTCGACCACGCCGTACGGATCACCAACGCCGCCCGCTACGGCCTCGTCACCTCGGTCCACACCGCCGACCTGTCCACCGCGCTCGGTGCCCTCGACCGCCTCGACACCGGCATGATCCGCGTGAACGCCCCCACCACCGGCGTCGACTTCCACCTCCCCTTCGGCGGTGCCAAGGCGTCCAGCTTCGGCCCCCGCGAACAGGGCCGCGCCGCCCTGGACTTCTACACCGCCACCCGTACGTACACCCTGGCGCCCGCCGCCGTCCGGTCGTAGGAGCGGGTGCGCGCCGCCCGCGCCCGGGGTCGAATGGTGGAGACGCGGGACAGGCGCGGCGGAAGGGCAGGCGGGACATGACGGAGCTCATCGCGGTCACCGGGGCCACCGGGCGGATCGGGCGCCGGGTGGTGCGGCAGCTCGCCGAGGCGGGCGCGGCCGTCCGGGCGCTCGGGCGCGACCAGGAGAAGCTGGGCCGTCTGCCGACCGACGACACCCGGACGGCGTCCTATGACGACGCCGCCGCGATGCGCTCCGCGCTCGACGGCGCGCACACCCTCTTCCTGGTCTCCGCCCACGAGGCGCCCGGCCGGGTCCGGACCCACGCCACGGCCGTGGACGCGGCCCTCGCCGCCGGGGTGCGGCGGATCGTCTACCTCTCGTACCTCAACGCCGCACCCCACGCGACCTTCACCTACGCCCGCGACCACTGGCACACCGAGCAGCACATCCGCTCGACCGGCGTGCCCTTCACCTTCCTCCGCGACAGCACCTACCAGTCCGACCTCGCCGCCATGACCTCTCCCCAGGGCGTCCTGCGCGGCCCCGGCGGGGACGGCCGCGTCGGCGCCGTCACCCACGACGACGTCGCCGACTCCGTGACGGCGGTGCTCCTCGGTGAAGGGCACGACAGCGCCACGTACGACATGACCGGCCCGGAGGCGCTGAGCTTCGCCGAGATCGCCGCCGCGCTGAGCGAGGCCAGCGGCCGCGACGTCGTCTACGAGCCGGAGACGAGGGACCAGGCGTACGCCTCCCGGGCCGTCTACCACGCGCCCGACTGGGAGGTCGAGGGCTGGGTGACCTCGTACGAGGCCGTGGCCGTCGGCGAGATGGACGACGTGTCCGACGACGTCCGCGCGCTGACCGGGCACCCGCCGCAGGCGTTCGCGGACTTCCTGGCCGCGAACCCCCAGTGCTACCGGCACCTCGTCTCATCCTCGTAAATCGCTCGATTGTTCGATCGAGGGTACCCTGTCACCATGACGGCGGTACGAGGCGACATCCCCGGGCTCCAGGGCTCCCTGTTCGACCAGGGCTCCGACATCGGCCCCGGCCCCCTCGACGGCATCCGGCGCATCCGGCTCGGCGACGGCGCCTGGGTCGACCACCTGCCCGGCTGGCTGCACGGGGCCGACGCGCTGTTCGAGGAACTCGCGGGAATCGTGCCGTGGTACGCCGAGGAGCGCCGGATGTACGACAGCGTGGTCGCCGTCCCCCGCCTCCTCGCGAACTACCGCGAGGGCGCCCCGCTCCCGCACCCCGCCCTCACCGAGGCCCGCGACGCGCTCGACGCCCACTACGCGCGCGAGCTCGGCGAGCCCTTCGCCACCGCCGGCCTCTGCCTCTACCGCGACGGCCGCGACAGCGTCGCCTGGCACGGCGACCGCACCGGCCGCTCCGCCACCGAGGACACGATGGTCGCCATCATCGCCCTCGGCGACCCCCGCGACCTCGCCTTCCGCCCCCGAGGCGGCGGCCCCGTCGCCCTCCGCGTCCCCTCCGGCCACGGCGACCTCCTCGTCATGGGCGGCTCCTGCCAGCGCACCTGGGAACACGCCGTCCCCAAGACCACCCGCGCGGTGGGCCCCCGCATCAGCGTCCAGTTCCGCCCGCGCGGAGTGCACTGAGCCCGACCTCGGCGGATCGCCGCCACGGACGGCGGTCCGGGGCGGTCCGGCTCGGCCCGGAAGGGTTCCGCGGTCCGCCGACCGGTCGGGGAGGGGCGCCACCGAACGCCGGTCACCTGCAAGGGCGGGCCCGTGACCGGATCCGCCGAGGCGATCCGCCGTCGCGATCGGGGTTCACGGCCGCGCCCCGCCGGCCGCTACCGCCGGGACTGATCCGGCACGGTGACCGGGTCGGCCGCCGGGGCAGACGCCCCCGCGGTCACACGGGCGGACGCCTCCGTGGATGCCTGCACGGTGACCGGGTCGGCCGCCTGTGGGGACGCCGCCCGGCGGGGGCGCCCACGCCCCCCCGGCGTCAGGCCGGCGCCCGCCCCCAGCACACCCCCCAGCAATCCGCTCTACCCCCCCCG
>NZ_JBSGIW010000085.1:0-34344 GCF_053605265.1 Streptomyces sp. NPDC003943
TCCACGACCGGGGTGAACGACACGGGCGCGCGGGCGTCCACCGGCCAGAGCTACGCGGTCGCCGAGCGGCAGGGTGACTGGACGGCGATCTGGTAGCTGGGCCCGGGCGGTGTCCATGTTCGTGACCCGCATGAAGTCGCTCTGCATGGCCTGGAACAGCATCTGCAGGGCGATCGCGCCGGCCGCCGCGACGACGATGCCGCTGACGGTACGGGCGGCGGTGCCGCTGCTGAGCTGGAGCCGGCGGGTGGCGAGCTGCCAGGCGACCGGGCCGCCGCGCAGCCGCTTGACCAGGGCCTCCACCAGCCAGGGCAGCAGGGTGGTGAGGCCGATGAGGGCGAGGGTGGCGCCGACGGCGATGCCGGCGGTGTCGATGGAGGTGCCGGTGGCCTCGACCCGGCCGACGGTCGGCACGAGCAGCCCCACGCCCGCGAGGACGAGGACGAGCCGCCAGACGAGCCGGCGCGGCTTCGGGGCGGTGTCCCGGACGACGCCGAGCGGTTCGATGACGACGCCGCGCAGGGCGACGAGGCTGACGACGACGGCGGCGACGGGCACGGACCCGACGATCACGGCGGCGAGCCACGGCACCGGGGACACGTCGGACGGGAAGGCGTTGACGTCCCAGATCCGGAAGGTGCCGGCGAGCTGCCGGGCCGCGGCGAAGAAGCCGGCGCCGGCCGCGAGCCCGAGCACCGCGCCCGCCAGCGACTCGCCCGCGGCGATCCGCCGGGTCATGGCGGTGTCGGCGCCGACGAGCCGGAGCGCGGCGAGTCGCCGGTCGCGCCGCTCGCCGCCGAAGCGGACGGCGGCCGCGATGAAGACGAGGACGGGCAGCAGCAGGACGACGCAGGCGATGACGACGAGGAGGAGCAGGAAGGAGTTGGCGGGCTCCTCCGGCACGGACCAGCCGTAGCGGACGCCGCGGCTGACGTCGGGTCCGGGCGTGAGGGCGGCGTTGCCGGCGACGTAACGGAGTTCGGTCGGGCCGATCAGTCCCGGCTGGCCGATGGTGCCGGTGATCTCGTACGGGAGGCGGGCGCGCAGGAGGGCGCCCTCGGGTGAGGCGAGCAGGTCGCGGAGGGCGGGGGAGACCAGCATCTCGCCGTCCGCCGGCACCTCTGCCGCTCCCGGGGGGACCGCGGGGCGCGGGCCCTCGGGCCGCAGCAGGAGTCCGGTGACGGTGTCGTCGCGGTAGCGGGTCTCCTGGTCGGCGTGGAGAAAGGTGTCCGGGCCGGGCCGGGTGACCTCCCGGCTCGCGTCGACGGCGCGGGCGGACTCCCGTACCTCCCGCTGGAAGAGCATGTTCGGCAGCGACGCGGCGACGAGCAGCAGGGCCACGCCGAGGCCGATGCCGGTGGCGGTCAGGGTGGTGCGGAGCCAGCCGCCGCGGCCGCCGGTGACGGCGAAGCGGGCGCCGAGCCCCAGGTCGCGGGCCCAGGAGCGCAGGTTCATACGGCCCACTCCGTGTCCCGTACGGCGCCGTCGCGGACCGTGATCTCGCGGTCGGAGTAGGCGGCGACCCGGGCCTCGTGGGTGACCAGGACGACGGCGGCGCCGGTGTCCCGGGAGGCGTCGGTGAGCAGGCGCATCACGCGCTCGCCGTTGAGCGAGTCGAGGGCGCCGGTCGGCTCGTCGGCGAAGATGACCCGCGGGGCGGTGACGAGCGCGCGGGCGACGGCGACCCGCTGGCCCTGGCCGCCGGAGATCTCGCCGGGCCGCTTCGCGGCCACGTCCTCGACCTCCAGGCGGGCCAGCCACTCGGCGGCCCGGCGCTCGGCGTCCTTGCGCCGCTCGCCGTTCAGCCGGAGCGGCAGGGCGACGTTCTCGGCGCAGGTCAGTTCGGGCACCAGCTGGCCGAACTGGAAGACGAAGCCGAAGTCGGAGCGGCGCAGCGCGCTGCGCGCGGAGTCGCTCGTCGCGGTGAGTTCGCGGCCGTCGTAGTGGATGGTGCCGGTGTCGGGGCGGACGATGCCGGCGAGGCAGTGCAGCAGGGTGGACTTGCCGGAGCCGGAGGGGCCCATGACGGCGACGACCTCGCCGGCCCGCAGGGCGAAGTCGGCGCCGGTGAGGGCGGGGGTCGGGCCGTACGCCTTGGTGATGCCGGCGGCCCGCAGGAGCGGTGCGGTGGTCATCGGCGGAGCTCCTCGGCGAGCCGGTCGAGACGGGCGGTGGTGAGTTCCAGCCAGCGCAGATCGGCTTCCAGGTGGAAGAGCGCGTGGTCGCAGATCAGCTGGTCGGCGAGGTCGCCGTCCTTCTTGCGCCGGGTGAGCTCGCGCATCAGGCGCAGGTGCTCGGCGCGCTGCACGTCGAGGATCTCGGCGGCGCCGCGGCCGGTGAGCAGGGCGAGGACGACCTTGGTGTAGAGCGTGGACTGGAGGTACGGCTCCGGCTTCTCGGGGGTCGCCAGCCAGTGCGCGACATCGGTGATGCCGGCCTCGGTGATGGCGTACCGCTTGCGCTCGGGGCCGCCGCCGGCCTCGATGCCGTCGACCTCGACGAGGCCGTTCTTCAGGAGTCGGGACATGGTCGAGTAGACCTGCCCGTAGTGCAGCGGCCGGTCGTGGCCGAAGCGCTCGTCGAAGGCGCGCTTGAGGTCGTAGCCGTGGCGCGGGCCGGACTCCAGGAGCCCGAGAAGGGTGTGACCGATGGACATGCCCGCCACTGTACACGTGGTGTATACGCACGATGTATAGCTACCCCTGCCGGTGCCGGACGCCAGTTCTGTGACCGGTGGCACACAACCATCCCAGCCTGCGAAGCGTCGGTTCCCTTGGGCGTGGGTGCTCATTCTCACGCCCGGAAAAGCCGGATGGATCGCTCTTTGTCGCGATCGGCGGTGTTAGCTTGCTGAGCTGATTTCGAAGACGAGCGGAGCGAACGAGGACATGGGCCGTACGGGCAAGAGCCAGGCGGGCAAGGGGCGCATACGCCGCCTCTTCACCTGGAAGAAACTCCTGGGCACGTTCCTCGTGGGCGCTCTGCTCGCCATGGGCGCCTTCTACGCGCTGTACCTGATGGTCCCGGTGCCGACGGCCAACGCGGACGCGACCCTCCAGAGCAACGTCTACAAGTACTCCAACGGCAAGGTCATGGCCCGCACGGGCAAGATCAACCGGGAGATCGTGGGCCTGGAGAAGGTCCCGCTGGACGTCCAGCGCAGCTTCGTCGCCGCCGAGAACAAGACCTTCTACAAGGACAACGGCGTCGACATCCTCGGCACCGCCCGCGCCGCCTGGAACACCCTCACCGGCAAGGGCAAGCAGGGCGGTTCGACGATCACCCAGCAGTACGTCAAGAACTACTACCTGAGCCAGGACCAGACGGCGACCCGCAAGCTCAAGGAAATGGTCATCGCGCTCAAGGTCGACCAGCGCATGAAGAAGAGCGAGATCCTCGCCGGCTACATCAACACCAGCTACTACGGCCGGAACGCCTACGGCATCCAGGCCGCGGCGCAGGCGTACTACGGCGTGGACACCACCAGGCTGACCGTCGCCCAGGGCGCCTACCTCGCCTCCGTGCTCCAGGCCCCCAGCCAGTACGACTGGACCTTCGCCGGCCCCGAGGGCCGCAAGCTCGTCGAGGCGCGCTGGAACTACGTCCTCGACAACATGGTCGAGGAGGGCTGGCTGGACGCCGGCAAGCGCGCCGGACTGAAGTTCCCCGCCCCGCAGAAGCCCAAGGCCCCCAAGGGCATGAGCGGCCAGTCCGGCTACATCGTCGAGGCGGCGAACCAGGAGCTGATGCGTCAGGGCGTCAGCGAGGAGGACCTGAAGGCCGGCGGCTGGACGATCACCCTCAACATCGACGAGAAGAAGCAGAAGGCCCTGGTCAAGGCGGTCGACGAGCAGCTGGAGGCCAAGCTCGACCGCGAGAACAGCAAGAAGAACGCCACCGTCCAGGCCGGCGCCACCTCCGTCGACCCGAAGACCGGCGCGGTCGTCGCCATGTACGGCGGCGTCGGCGCGACCGAGCACTGGACGAACAACGCCACCCGGCGCGACTACCAGCCCGCCTCCACGTACAAGCCGATCGTCCTCGCCTCCGCGCTCGACAACGGCGCCGAGACCCAGGACGGCCGCAAGATCGGCCTCGGCACGATCTACGACGGCACCAGCCAGCGCCCGGTCGTCGGCAGCGCCGTCCCCTTCGCCCCGGAGAACGAGGACGGCCAGAGCTACGGCCCGGTCACCGTCCAGAAGGCCACCAACAGCTCGATCAACTCGGTCTACGCCCAGATGATCGTGGACGTCGGCCCCACCAAGGCCAAGCAGACCGGCATCGCGCTCGGCCTCAAGGACGGCAAGGACTTCGGCGCGACCCCCGCGATGTCCCTCGGCGTCATGGGCGCCTCCACCATGGACATGGCCGGCGCCTACGCCACCCTCGACAACCACGGCGTCAAGGTCACCCCGACCGTCGTGAAGTCCGCCGAGCACAAGGACCGCACGGTCGAGCCGGTGAAGTCGATCGGCGAGCGGGTCATCAGCCGTGAGGCCGCCGACACCACCACCAAGGCCATGGAGGGCGTCGTCCAGGCCGGCTCCGGCTTCCGCGCCGCCGGCCCGTACCAGGCCGCCGGCAAGACCGGCACCTCCGAGAACAACCGCTCGGCCTGGTTCGTCGGCTACACCCCGGAACTGGTCACCGCCGTCGGCCTGTTCGGCGAGGACTCCGCGGGCAACCAGGTCACCCTGACCAACAAGATCAACCCGGGCCGCGCCAACGGTGGCAAGACCCCGGCCGAGATCTGGGGCGCCTACACCACCACCGCGCTGCACGGCGGCTCGGACACCGCCTTCGACCTGGAGACGGACGGCACCTCCGGCGGCGACACCGTCCCGACGCCGACCGCGACCACCGGCTCGCCGACCCCGACCGCGACGCCCTCCGACGAGAGCAGCGCGCCGACCCAGCCGCCGACGCCCACCGGCACCACCCCGCCGCAGCCGCCCACGTCGACCGCGACGACCCCGCCGGAGCCGACGCCGACCCGGACGAAGACGACGGACCCGACGCTGCCGCCGCTCCCGGACGGCGGCTCGGGCACCGTCGACGGAAACCCGACGGGCCAGTGACAGGCCGATGACGAAAAGGGCCGGACCCCCACCGGGGGGCCGGCCCTTCTTCGTGCCCGAGGCGCTACGGGTACGCGCTCAGCGCGTCGCCAGCTCGAACCACACCACCTTGCCGCCCGAGAGCCGCGTCGCGCCCCACCGCCGGGCCAGCCGGTTCACCAGGAACAGGCCGCGCCCGCCCTCGTCGGTGTCCCGCGCCCGCCGCTGCCGGGGCAGCTGCGGCGAGTCGTCGCCGACCTCGCAGCGCAGCACGTCCGTCCGCAGCAGCCGCAGCGTCACCGGCCGCTCCGCGTACCGCACGGCGTTCGTCACCACCTCGCTGACGAGCAGCTCCACCGAGTCGGTGAGGTCCTCCAGGTCCCAGCGCGCGAGCGCCCGCCGGGCCAGCCGGCGGGCCCGGCCCGGGGCCGCGTCCTCCGGCTCCAGGAACCAGTACGCCACGTCGCTCGGCGCGATCCCGTCGAAGCGGGCCGCGAGCAGCGCGATGTCGTCGTCCCGGTCGCCCGGGCCGAGCATGTCGAGCACGTCGTCGCACAGCGCCTCCAGCGGCGGCGCGTGGTCAGGACCGGTGAGCTGGGCCGTCGCCGCGAGCCGCTCGCGCAGCTGCTCTATCCCGGTCCACACGTCCCGCAGCCGGGACTCCACGAGACCGTCCGTGTAGAGCAGCAGCGTGGCCCCGGCGGGCGCGTCCAGCTCCACCGCCTCGAAGTCCACCCCGCCGACGCCGATCGGCGCGCCCGGCGGCACCCGGAGCACCTCGGCCCGGCCGCCCAGGTGCAGCAGTATCGGCGGCGGATGGCCCGCGTTGGCGATGGTGATCCGGTGCGAGACCGGGTCGTACACCGCGTACATGCAGGTCGCCATGCGGTTCTCGCCGAGCCGCTGGGCCTGCTCGTCCAGGTGGTGCAGCACCTCCTGCGGCGGCAGGTCGAGTCCGGCCAGGGTCTGCGCGGTGGTGCGCAGCTGGCCCATGATCGCCGCCGAGGTCATGGAGTGGCCCATGACGTCGCCGACGACGAGCGCGACCCGGCTGCCGGGCAGCGGGATGGCGTCGTACCAGTCGCCGCCGACCCGGGCCGTCTCCGCCGCCGGCAGGTAGCGGGAGGCCAGCCGGACGCCCGTCGGCTGCGGCAGCGAGTCGGGCAGCATGGTGCGCTGCAGCTCGTCCGCGATGTACGCCTCGCGTCCGTAGAGCACCGCCTTGTCGATGCCGAGGGCGGTGTGGGTCGCCAACTGGGCGGCGACGAGCAGGTCGTTCGGCTCGAACGCGGCCCGCTCCGGGCGGCGCAGGAACACGGCCGCGCCGATCACCCGCCGCCGCCCCCGCAGCGGCGCGAGTATGGCCCGGTGCCCGGCGGGCAACGGGTGGTCCGGGCCGAGCAGCTCCGGCAGCGCGGCGCGGGCGGCGGCGGAGTCGCCGGGCACCGGCCGCACCCCGCGCAGCACCTCGGCGAGCGCGCCGCCCGAACGCACCTCGCACAGCTCGGCCGCGGGCGTCGGATCCGGGTCGGGTACGAGGACGAGCTCCTCGCCCTCCAGGTCCGTTAACCGCAGCCGGTCGGTGCGGCGCAGCCGCAGCACGAAGGGCTCGGCCGGCCGCTCGTCGCCCACCGGCAGCGGGTCGCGCAGATAGACCAGGATCGCGTCGGAGAACGTGGGCACGGTCGCCCGGCACAGGCCGAGGACGATCTCGTCGAGGTCGAGGCCGCGCGCGATGCGCCGGGTCGCGGCGCCCACGAACCGCAGCCGCTCGCCCTCGCGGCGAGCCGCCGCGGCCTCGGGGCTGCCGGGGGCGCCGGGCTTGTCGCCGGGCCCGCCGCCGGGCGCCGGCGCGGGCACCGCGACGGCCGCCGCGGCCGCCGGCTCCTGGCGGGGGCGAGTGCGTTCCTGCGGTCGCGCGGCCATCGCCTTGCGGCCTTCGTGGGAGGTGGGATGCTCCGTCACGCCTGGGATTCCGTCCGTCCGGGCCGGTGGTGCGTTGCACGCGCTCTCATCGCCGATGCCGCGCCTTCGGCAGGGCTAAACCCCCGGCACGAGGTCGATGTGCGGGAGGGGGGGAAGGCACCCGCGCACGGCTCCGACACTGCTCTCCCCCTCATGAGACGCTCCTGGGTGACTGTTGGTCAGGCCCGGTCGCGGGCTTGGTCTCTGACGTGCTGTCCGATCCGTCGGGTGCTGGTCCCGGTGCTGGTCCAGGTGCTTGCGGAGGACGATCCTACGGTTGCACCCCGGGGGCGCAGCAAGGGTCTCATGACCCGGTGTGCGCCGGGGTGCGATCCCAGTCGGCCGGCAGTTCGGGTACGGGCCAGGCCGGGTCGGGCCGCCAGTCCTCCCAGCCGGCCGAGAACGGCGCCCCCCAGGCCCGGACCAGCTCCAGGGCCGCCTGCCCCGCCGCCGAGACCCGGGCGGCCTGCCGGGCGTCCATCAGGCCGGCCCGCTGCGCCTGGGCGAACTCGTCCTCGTCCCGCCACTTCCAGCTGTGGTCCGGGTAGACGGAGAGGTCGAGGAAGTGGTCCTCGGAGTCGACCCCGCCGTCCCACCGGGCGCGGGGCTCCTCCAGGTTCACGTACCAGCTGCGGAACCGCCAGCCCCGCTCCCAGAACAGCCACACCGACCACGGGTCGCCCGGCGCGGCCAGCTTGAGCACTCCGGTGCCGTGCCAGTGCGAGCGCGTCGTGGTGCGCGGCGCGGTGTAGCGGGTGGCCAGCGGCTCCTCGTGCACGGGGGTGCCGTCGGCCAGGACCGGCTTGACGAGCTCGGTGCCGGGGGCCATCCAGACCGCGAGGAGCTCCGGGGTGTCCTGGACGACGGTCACCGGGCGGCAGATGTGCACGTCGCCGGTGCCGTTGTCGCGGTAGCGCCAGAGGATGTGATCCCCCGGCGCCCAGTGCGGGGAGCGGCCGGATCCTGTCATGCGCAGATCTTAGGGGCGGGCCCCCGGCGGCGCTGCGGCGAAGGTCACGGATCGGTCAGGGGTGCGGCAAGGATCGGTCAGGGGCGGGTCATGCGCAGGACGTCGAGCGCTTCGTCGAGCTGTTCGAGGGTGAGGTCGCCCCGCTCCACGTACCCGGAGTCCAGGACGACCTCGCGGATCGTCCTGCGCTCGGCCAGCGACTTCTTGGCGACCTTGGCGGCCTCCTCGTAGCCGATGTACTTGTTCAGCGGGGTCACGACGGACGGCGAGGACTCGGCGTACTCGCGGGCCCGCTCGGCGTTGGCGGTGATCCCGTCGACCGTGCGGTCGGCGAGCAGCCGGGCCGCGTTGGCCAGAAGCCGCACGGATTCCAGCAGGTTCTTGGCCATGACCGGCAGCATCACGTTGAGTTCGAAGTTCCCGGCGGCGCCGGCCACGGCCACCGTGGTGTCGTTTCCGGTCACCTGGGCGGCGACCATCAGGACCGCCTCGGGGATCACCGGGTTCACCTTGCCCGGCATGATCGACGAACCGGGCTGGAGGTCGGGCAGGTTGATCTCGGCGAGGCCGGTGCGCGGGCCGCTGGACATCCAGCGCAGATCGTTGGCGATCTTCGTGAGCGATACGGCGATGGTCCTGAGCTGCCCGGACGTCTCCACCAGGCCGTCACGGGCGCCCTGCGCCTCGAAGTGGTCGCGGGCCTCGGTGAGCGGCAGGCCGGTGGCGCGGGCGACCTCGGCGATGACGGCGGCGGAGAAGCCGGGCGGGGTGTTGATGCCGGTGCCGACGGCGGTGCCGCCCAGCGGCAGTTCGGCGAGCCGGGGCAGCGAGGCGCGCAGCCGTTCGATCCCGTACCTGACCTGGGCCGCGTAACCGCCGAACTCCTGCCCGAGGGTGACCGGTGTGGCGTCCATCAGATGCGTGCGGCCCGACTTCACGACGCTCGCGAATTCGGCTGATTTCCGCTCCAGGGAGACGGCCAGATGGTCGAGCGCCGGAATGAGGTCGTGGGTGACGGCGGCCGTCGCGGCGATGTGGATGGAGGACGGGAAGACGTCGTTGGACGACTGGGAGGCGTTCACGTGGTCGTTGGGGTGGACGTCCCGGCCGAGCCGCTCGGTGGCGAGGGTGGCGAGCACCTCGTTGGTGTTCATGTTGGAGGAGGTGCCGGAGCCGGTCTGGAAGACGTCCACCGGGAAGTGCTCGTCCCAGCGCCCCTCCGCGACCTCCGCCGCCGCGTCCTGGACGGCCCGCGCGACGTCCGCGTCGAGCACGCCGAGCTCGGCGTTGACCTTCGCGGCGGCCGCCTTGATCCGGGCCAGGGCCTCGATGTGGGCGCGCTCCAGACGCTGCCCGCTGACGGGGAAGTTCTCCACCGCGCGCTGGGTCTGGGCGCGCCACTTGGCGTGGGCCGGGACACGGACCTCGCCCATGGAGTCGTGCTCGATGCGGTAGCCGTCCGGGGCGGTCCGGTCGTCGCTCATCTTCCTCAGCCTCCTCGTCAACTCACTTACAAAAGTTGAGCACTTGTCTTGTTCGACGTATTCCCAAGGCGCTTACCGGCCAGTAAAAACCGTGGGTAACCCCACTTCCAGGAGGCGCAATGGAGCGCACCAGGTACAGACTCCGCTGGCCGGTCGCGGCCGTCGCCGCGGCGGCGGCGGCCCTCGGCAGCATGACGGCCGCCGCCCCCGCCGGAGCGGCCGACACGACCACGACCGCCACGATCTCCTCCGTACCGCTCTCTCCCGAGCTGGAGGCGATCCGCGCGGCGGAGGCCACCAGGATCTACGGAAGCCCCGAGGAACGCCCGCTCGCCCAGCGCAAGACCGGGCTCATCTCGCTGGGCGACAGCGAGATCTCCGGCGAGGGCGTCGGGAACTACGAGTCGCCCACCAACGGCCCCGACAACTGGTGCCACCGCTCGCCCGACTCCGCCATCCACCGCACCGGGATCCCCGCGGACCTCACGTTCAACGTGGCCTGCTCCGGCGCTTACACCGGCAACATCCGGATCGGCGGTACGAAGCAGTACGCCGACGAGCTGGTCCAGAGCGACAACCTGGCCATCAAGGCGCGCAACACCCGCATCAAGATGGTGCTGCTCGTCGCCGGCGCCAACGACGACCTCCAGTTCGGTCCCGTGATGACCGACTGCGTCGAGCGCTTCCTGCTCTCCCAGGGCCCCTGCGAGCCCAAGTACGCCCCCGGCTGGCAGTCCCGCGTCGACGCGCTCGTGCCCAAGGTCGAGCAGACCGTGCGCGACCTGCGGACCGTGATGCAGGGCGCCGGCTACGCCGACAGCGACTACAAGCTCGTCGTCATGGGGTACCCGAGCCCCATCGGCCCGGACTTCTACGACAACCCGGACTTCCCCGGCAAGCTGGCCTGTGGCGGCGAGGGCTACGACTCCGACACCAAGTGGGGCCGCAACAGCGCCGTGCCCGCCTTCGAGCGCGGCATGCGACAGGCGGCGGCCGACACCGGAGCCGTCTTCCTCGACAACTCGCGGCTCTTCCACGGCCACGAGGTCTGCATGGAGGACACCTGGGCCCGCGGCCTCTACATCGACCTGTCCAAGCCCGGCACCCCGGACGAGAACTCGGTCCGCCAGTCCTTCCACCCCAACTACCGCGGCCACGGCGCCTTCGCGTCCTGCCTGACCCAGATCTACAACGCGAACGTGCGCGAGGCGGGCTGCGCCGACGTCGCCTCCTCCGGCACGCCGACGCTCTTCCCGCTCGCCTGGGACGACGTCTACAAGCCGCTGAAGAACGCCGCCACCGGCAACTGTCTCGACGTCAGCGGTTCGGAGTCGGCGAACAACACCGCCGTCCTCGGCTGGGACTGCCACGGCGGCCGCAACCAGAACTGGTGGTACGACCCCGCTCGCCGCACCGTGCACACCCAGCTCACCCAGGACCGCTGCCTGGACGTGCCCGGCGCGAACTACACGGCCGGCACGGCGCTCATCATCTGGAACTGCCACGGCGGCGCGAACCAGAAGTACGTCCGCGACGGCGACACGATCCGCCCGGCCTCGGCCACCGGCCTCTGCCTGACCCAGGGCGCGGCCAGGGAGCCCGTCCGGCTGCAGAACTGCAACGGCTCGGCGAACCAGCGGTTCGTCGCGTAACGGAACGTTCTCAGAGCGGTTTGACGGTGCTCCTGGCCAGCTCGTAGGCCGGGAGCATCGCCGTGTGCTCCTCGGCGTCGAGCCCGCCGAGGTGGACGATGACCGTGCCCTTCGGCGTCTCGACGGCGAACGCCCGCTCCGGCTTCGTCTCGTCGAGGGCCTCGCTGTGCACCGTGTACGTGACCTCGACGGCGGCCAGCGAACCGGCCCGGACGTCCTTGTAGCCGGCGCCCTTCACTCCCCGCTCCGCCTTCACGAAACCCTCGAGCGCCGTGCGCGCCGGGCTCTTCGGGGCGGTCCACACCCGCAGATAGCCGATGTTCCCGGCGGGCTTGGCGTCCACCTCGCAGCGCGCGGTGGCCGGGCCCTGCCGGGTGAGCGCCGCGAACTCCGGGTTCTCCGGGTCCTTGACCGCCTGCGGCGCCCAGCCCTGGGCGAGGGTGAAGGTGACGGGCAGCGCGCAGGCCGTCCCGGTTCCGCCGAGCGAGCCGGCGGGGACGGCGGCCGGGGCGGCGGTGGCCTTCGGCGCGGCGGCCGGGGGCCCGGCCGGGTCGGCGGCGGGCGCGGCCGGATCCTGCCGCGTGCCGCAGGCGGTGAGCAGCCCCGCCGCGAGCAGGGTGAGGGCGGCCGGGACCGTCGTACGTATGGGGGCTCTTCCTGGCATGCGCCCATCATCCCCCGAGCGGGTGCGAGCGCTTGCCGGGCGTCGGACAATCGGAAGCGGTGCTCGGGGAGATCCGCCACCACAGGAGGCAGGACATGTTCCGACGCTTCAGGAGGACGGGCGCGCTCGGCGCCTGCGCGGTCGCCGCCGTGGCCTTCGCCGGGGCTGCCGCCGTCCCGGCGTACGCCCACGACAGCGACAACAACCTCGATTTCACCCTGTACGCCAAGGCGGTCCCCGGCCCCGGCACCAACGAGAGCGGCCCGCCGCCCAAGGTCGGACAGGTCTTCGCCATGGCCGACGACCTCTACAAGACCAAGGGCGGCGCCAAGGTCGGCCGGGACGGCGTGACCTGCGCGGTCGTGCGGATCTCCGGAGACCAGGCCGACGTCAACTGCGCCGGCGTCTTCGTCCTGAACGGCGGACCGGGCGGACAGCTCGCCGCCCAGGCCCTGATCACGGTCGACACCTCGAACGAGCAGCCCTCCGGCTTCGACATCGCGATCACCGGCGGCACGGGCGACTTCAAGTCCGCGCACGGCTACGTCAGTTCGACCTCCGACGGGGACTTCGACCGGCTGGACTTCCACCTCACCAGGTAGGCCCGCGCGCTGCCGGGACTACGACAGCTTGCCGCCGTAGTCCGGCAGCTTGAACGTCCGCTCGGCGTGGCCGCCGACCAGGTCGGTGGTGTTGTTGCCGATGTTCGCGACGATCGTGTAGCCCTTGGCCTCGATCTCCGCGCGCTTGGCCGTCTTGTATGCGCTGACCTGGGAGAACAGGTCGGGCAGCGAGCGCACGTACAGACCGTCCACCGGGTAGCCGGCCTGCTTCAGGTTCCAGTCCGTCAGGGAGTGGATGATGCCCGGCCGGGCGGTCACGAAGAAGACGGCCACGCCACGGTCGTGCGCGTCCCGCACGAGCGCGCGGACCTCGGGGATGGCCGGGGTCGGCAGCTCCCAGAACGGGTGGAAGTCCGTCTCCAGCGAGGAGTTGTCGATGTCGAGGACGATGGCCTGCTTCTCGCCGTCGGAGTGCTCGGCACGCTCCTCGATGTACGGGCGCGCCTGGTCGACGACCGCGGCCACGTCATGGCGCCAGGTCGTGTAGTCGACGCCCTGGAGCGCGGCGCTCGACGTGTGGTGGGTGTCCGGGTCGGCGGCCGAGGCGGCGGGCGCCGGGCCGACGAGGAGGACGGCGGTCAGGCCGAGGGCGGCGGCGGCCTTGGCCTTGGTGGCGGAGGAGGGCATGGGGGGCTCCCGAGGGGTCTACCGGCTCAGTGGTTGACATGCTCGCGACCCATACTGACCAGTAGGCAACGGGAGGGCTACCGGTCGGTAGCGACTTTCTGATCAAAGATCGCCCACGCCCTCGCTCCGGGCCCAGGGCCTGGTTCACTCGCCCTGCTCGAACCGCAGATAACGCTCGACCGACCGGGCCAGGACCTCCTCCGCGCCCGACGTGACGACCCGGTCCCACCAGGCGCCGTAGAGCCGGTCGAAGCGGAAACCCGCCAGCGCGTCGACGGCGGCCCGGACCTTCTGCGGCTGCTCCGGTACGTGGTTGGGGAAGCTGTACATGATGCTCACCCAGCGCGGGTCCGGGCCGACGTTGATCACGTCGCCGGTGAACAGCGCCCCCTCGCCCGCGCTCCAGTGCAGGACCGCGCTGCCCGGGAAGTGCACGCCCGGATTGATCAGGGTCAGCTCGTCCGTCAGCCGCTTCGTCCGCCCGCTCCAGAACCGCAGCGCCGGGTCCGGCCGGCCCACCCACTCCCGGTCCGCCTCGTGCAGATGGACCGGCGCGCCGAAGGCGTGCGCCCACTCCACCATCGCCGAATAGAAGTGCGGGTGGCTGATCGCGATGTGGTCGATGCCGCCCAGCTCCTCGACGCGGCGCACCATCTCGTCGTCCAGGTACGGCAGACAGTCCCACAGCACGTTCCCGGCGTCCGTACGCAGCAGCAGCGCGCGCTGGCCGATCGAGAAGTCGGGCGTGACGCCGATGCCGAGCACGCCCGGCCCCTGCTCCTCGAACCGCCCGCCGTGTCCCTCGGCGCGCAGCTCCTTCAGTGAGGTCCACCGCTGCCCGGCGCGGGGCACGTACTGCCGCTCGTCCAGGCAGACCGGGCAGTCGGCGCGCGGTCCGGCGTACTGGGTGCCGCAGCCCCGGCAGATGGGGTACGTCATGAGCTCCTCCTCGGTCGGGTCGTTCGCGTTGTCGGCGCCGGCGTCAGCCACGGGTGCCGCCGGCCAGCTCGGTGAGGACGTGCGGGCGGCTCGGGCGCCAGCCGAGGTCCTCGAAGGACCGGCGCGCCGACACCACCTGGTGCAGCGCGAGCGCCTCGGCGAACGGCGCCCCGAGCGCCTCCGCGGCCTGCTCCTGCGGCCATGACTCGGCCCGGCCGGAGCCGCCCGCCGCGAGGTCCGCGGCCGCCGCGAGCGCGGCCACCGGCACCGCCTCGTCCGCGACGCCGTGCAGCACCGCGCCCGCCTCCGCCTTGGCCAGGGCCAGCACGTACAGCTCGGCGAGGTCGTCCACGTGCACCATCGGCCAGCGCGTCGCCGCCGAGCCGACGTACCGCCCCGTGCCGTGCTCGCGGGCCCAGCCGGTCATCAGGGCCGGGATGCCGCCGCCCTGGCCGTACACGATGCCGGGGCGCACCACGAGCGCGCGGACGCCGTCCCCGGCGGCGTCGAGCACCCGCCGCTCGATCCGCGGCCGGTAGCCCACGATGGCGATCGCGTCGGTCACCGCGTCCTCGCCCACCGGGGCGTCCCCGGTGGCGCCGAGCACCCACACGCCGCTGGTGTAGACGAACGCCCGGCCGGTGCCGCGCAGCGGCGCGAGCAGCGCCTCGGCCGCGGCGGCGTCCACCGCCTCGTCACCGGTCGGGGGCGCCAGGTTCACCACCGCGTCCACGTCGTCAGTCACCGCCGCCCGCAGCGACTCCGGATCGCTCAGATCACCCACCTTCACCGGCACGTCGGGTGCCGGCGCGAGGGCGTCCCGCACCAGCGGGACGACGTCGTGGCCCTCCAGCGTCAGCCGCGCCACCACCGCGGAGCCGATGTAGCCGGTCGCTCCGAGAACCAGAACCTTCATGACAACTCCCCTGGATCGAGGCCCGGTTGACCGCCGACCGGGCCAACCGGGAGCAACCGTAGGAGCTGAGCACGGGGCGGCGGATCTGTCAGATGACCGGGGGCGCGGCGCGGAGGTGCCGTATCCGGGCGACGAGATCTCCTTAGGGCCGCCCGGACACCGCCCGACCGGGCCGGGGGAGGGGCCCGGGAACGCCGACAGGCCCCCGGCGGGTGCCGGGGGCCTGTGCGGTGCGACGAGGGTCAGAGACCGGGGCCGCGCACCGGGATGTGGGTGAACGTGGGCTCCGGGGCCGGGTTCTGGAAGAAGTCGTTCCCCTTGTCGTCCACCACGATGAACGCCGGGAAGTCCTCGACCTCGATCTTCCAGACGGCCTCCATGCCGAGCTCCTCGTACTCGACGACCTCGACCTTCTTGATGCAGTCCTGCGCGAGACGCGCCGCCGGGCCGCCGATCGAGCCGAGGTAGAAGCCGCCGTGCGAGCCGCACGCGTCGGTGACCTGCTTGCTGCGGTTGCCCTTGGCCAGCATGACCTTGGAGCCGCCCGCGGCCTGGAACTGCTCGACGTAGCTGTCCATGCGGCCGGCCGTCGTCGGGCCGAAGGAGCCGGAGGCGTAGCCCTCGGGGGTCTTCGCGGGGCCCGCGTAGTAGACCGGGTGGTCCTTCAGGTACTGCGGCATCTCCTCGCCCGCGTCCAGACGCTCCTTGATCTTGGCGTGCGCGATGTCGCGCGCCACGACCAGCGGGCCGGTCAGCGAGAGGCGGGTCTTGACCGGGTACCTGGTGAGCTCGGCGAGGATCTCGTCCATCGGCTGGTTGAGGTCGATCTTCACCACGTCACCCGACTCGTCCAGGTGCTCGTCGGTCGTCTCCGGCAGGAAGCGCGCCGGGTCGGTCTCCAGCTGCTCCAGGAAGACGCCCTCGGCGGTGATCTTGGCGACGGCCTGGCGGTCGGCCGAGCAGGAGACGGCGATCGCGACCGGCAGCGAGGCGCCGTGGCGGGGGAGGCGGACCACGCGCACGTCGTGGCAGAAGTACTTGCCGCCGAACTGGGCGCCGATGCCGATCTTCTGCGTCAGCTCGAAGACCTTCTCCTCCAGCTCCTTGTCGCGGAAGCCGTGGCCGGTCTCGGCGGAGCCCTCGGTCGGCAGCTCGTCCAGGTAGTGCGCGGAGGCGTACTTCGCGGTCTTCAGCGCGAACTCGGCGCTGGTGCCGCCGACGACGATCGCGAGGTGGTACGGCGGGCAGGCGGCCGTGCCGAGCGAGCGGATCTTCTCCTCCAGGAACTTCATCATGCTCGCCTCGTTGAGGACGGCCTTCGTCTCCTGGTAGAGGAAGGACTTGTTGGCGGAGCCGCCGCCCTTGGCCATGAAGAGGAACTTGTACGCGCCGCCGTCGGTCGCGTACAGCTCGATCTGCGCGGGCAGGTTCGAGCCGGTGTTCTTCTCCTCCCACATGGTCACCGGGGCCATCTGCGAGTAGCGCAGGTTCAGCTTGGTGTAGGCGTCGTAGATGCCCTTGCTGAGGGCCTCCTCGTCGCGGCCCTGGGTGAGCACGTTCTGGCCGCGCTTGCCCATGACGATCGCGGTGCCGGTGTCCTGGCACATCGGCAGCACGCCGGCGGCGGCGATGTTCGCGTTCTTCAGGAGGTCGAGCGCGACGAACTTGTCGTTGCTCGACGCCTCCGGGTCGTCGATGATCTTCCGCAGCTGGGCCAGGTGGGCCGGGCGCAGGTAGTGCTGGATGTCGTGGATCGCCTCGGCGGCCAGCTGGCGCAGCGCCTCCGGCTCGACCTTGAGGAACGTACGGCCGTCGGCCTCGAAGGTGGAGACACCCTCGGAGGTCACCAGGCGGTAGGGCGTGGTGTCCTCTCCCACGGGGAGCAGATCGGAGTACGCGAACTCTGGCATGTCGACGGCCATTCCTCACTCGGCAGACAGCGGCGCCGCCTCCGTTGGCGGCGCGCCATCCAGCGTAGAACGCGGCTCCGGCGGCGGGCCTGTGAGGTAAGGCTCAGTTCCCGGCGGGTGATGTACGCGTCGGCCAAGTGCTGGTCGCGATGCGTGAGTGTGTGATCACTGATAGTGATGATGGCGGTTGTGTGCATATGTGCCGTCGACGACACCGCGGCCATCCGGACCTGGGTGAGCTGATCCGCGGACCTCCCCCGCCCGTACGAGAGGACGACTGATGAGACGTGGGCTGAGACGCGTGGTGGCCGTGGGTGTGGCCGCCCTGCTGTGGACCGGCGCCCAGGCCGGTCCGGCACCGGGCGCCGCGTACGCGGCAGGCAGGGCGCCCGAGCCCGGCGCCACGGTCGCCTGGGGGAACGACGACTCGGGCCGGCTCGGCCGCGGCGTCGGTTCCGGGCTGAGCACCACCCCGGTCACCGTGTGCGGCGGTGCCGCCTGCGCCGACTCCCTGACCGACGTGGACGCGGTCGAGGCCGGCGCCGGTCACGCCGTGGCGCTGCGCGACGACGGCACCGTCTGGACCTGGGGGGACAACCGGTACGGACAGCTCGGCGACGGAACCACCACCGCGCGGACCACACCCGTCGAGGTGAGCTCCCTCACGGACGTGACCGCGATCGCCGCGGGCGACAACCACACCCTCGCCCTCACGCGTTACGGCTACGTGTGGGCCTGGGGACGGAACAACGCGGGTCAGCTGGGCGACGGAACCACCGCCGACCGGTCCTCACCCGTCCGCGTCATGTGCCTCCCCAATCCGGAGTTCGGATGCACCGGTTGGCTCAACACCGTCACCCATATCGCCGCGGGCGGTGAGCACAGCCTCGCGGCGAACACGTTCGGCACCATCAGCGCCTGGGGGAACAACACGAACGGTCAACTGGGCGACGGCACCACCTATTCGAGCCCGGCCCCGGTCCAGGCGCAGGTGGGTGGCGATGTGGCGGCGCTCGCCGCCGGCTCCGCGCACAGCGTGGCGGTCTTCCGCGGCCGTGGCGGGATCTACACCTGGGGACGCAACGCCGACGGCCAGGCGGGCGACGGCACCACCATCGACCGGCTCACGCCCGGCCCGGTGTGCGCGGAGGGCACGAGTGCCGGCTGCACCACCTACCTGACCGGGGTGACCGGCGCCGACGCCGGTGGTTCCCACACTCTGGCGGTGCTGTCCAACGGCGGGGTACGCGCCTGGGGGGACAACGCCTTCGGTCAGCTGGGCGACGGCACCACGACGGACCGGACCACGCCCGTCCGGGTCTGCGCGTCCGGCACCAGCGCGGGATGCACCGTCTTCCTGGGCGCGGTGACCTCCGTCTCCGCGGGCGCCTCCTTCAGCCTGAGCCGGCAGAGCGAAAGCACCGCCCGCGGCTGGGGCTCCAACGCCTTCGGTCAGCTCGGTGACGGGACCACCACCAACAGGACGACTCCGAGGAAGGTCTGCGCTTCCGGGCAGACCGCGCCGTGCTCGCGCCTCCTCGACGGTGTGGGCGCCGTCGCGGCGGGCTCCGACTTCAGCCTGGCGACGTTCAGGCGACGTGCGGACGTGCGGATCGCGATCGGCGCGGACGAACCCGTCGCCTCCGGCGAGCAGCTGATCTACACGGTCACGGTGCGGAACGACGGGCCGGCAGCGGCGGACAACGTGTCGGTCAGCAGCACGCTGCCGGGCGCGAGCCGGTTCCTGAGCGCCACGCCGAGCCGGGGGACCTGCACCGGCCCGCCGGTGGGGTCGTCCGGCACGGTGACATGCCCGCTCGGCCGGATCGGGGCCGGCGCGCAGGCCACCGTGACCATTCGGGTCACGGTCACCGCGTCGGCCGGAACCATGATCACCAATGCCGTGTCGGTGAGCACCAGCACGCCCGACCCCAAGCAGGTCAACAACACCGCGACGCTCCGGACGCCGGTGAGCTGATGCGTACGAGAGGACGATCGATGAAGCGTGCTGTGCGCGGCCGCTCCGTGCTGCGGCGGGCCCTCGCCCTCGGTGCGGCCGGCCTGCTGTGGGTGGGCCTGGCACCCGGTGAGGCCACCGCGGCGCGGTCGGCCCTCCCGGGCAAGGCGACGGCCTGGGGAGAGAACAGCTTCGGTCAGCTGGGCGACGCGGCCTCCGCGGGCGGCAGCAGCGTCCCGGTCAAGGTCTGCGGCGCCGCCCCGTGCCCGAAGCCCTTGGACAACGTGATCGAGGCCGCCGCCGGGGAATGGCACAACATCGCCCTGCGCACCGACGGCACGGTCTGGGCCTGGGGCGACAACTCCTACGGCCAGCTCGGCGACGGCACCACCGACGTCAGGAGCGCACCCGTACGGGTCGGCTCCCTCACCGACGTGACCGCCGTCGCCGCGGGCGCCAACCACAACCTCGCGCTGCGCTCGGACGGCACGGTCTGGGCCTGGGGAGGCAACGGGAGCGGCCAGCTCGGCAACGGCACCACCACCGACAGCAGCGTTCCGGTCCAGGTCTGCGCCGAGAACACCGGCACCGGCTGCACCAGCTTCCTCACCGGAGTGACCGCGATCTCCGCGGGCGGCGCCCACAGCCTCGCGCTGGGCGCGGGAGGCGGTCTGCGGGCCTGGGGCTACAACGGCGACGGCCGTCTCGGCGACGGCACCACCCAGCAGCGGCTCGTACCCGTCCCCACCTTGCTGACCAGCGGGGTGAAGAGCATGTCGGCCGGAGGTTCGCACAGCCTGGCGGTGGTGTCGGACGGCACGGTCCGCGCCTGGGGAGGCAACTACACGGGGCAGCTGGGCGACGGCACCACCACGAACCGACCCGCACCCGTGCGCGTCTGCGACGTGGGAACGACCGCCCCCTGCACCACCTACCTCAGCGGTGTGGCCTCGGTCGCCGCGGGTCCGGAGCACAGCCTGGCGGTGCTGTCGAACGGCGGTGTGCGCTCCTGGGGCGACAACTTCAGCGGCCAGCTGGGCAACGGCAGCGCCCGGGGCGCGACCGACAGTCCGGTCCCCGTCCGGGTCTGTGCGACGGGCACCATCGGATACTGCACGACGTACCTCAGCGGGGCGACCGCCGCCGCGGCCGGCTTCCGGCACAGCCTGACCCGGCAGTCCGACGGCACCGTCCGGGCCTGGGGCGAGAGCCTCGACGGGCAGCTCGGCAACGGGCGCGTCCCCGGGGGCGGGGAGCCGGACTACGAGACCAACCCGGTCAAGGTGTGCGCCCCCGGGCAGACGTCGCCCTGCTCCCGCTTCCTCGACGGTGTCGGCGCGGTCTCGGCGGGCACCTACCACAGCCTGGCCATCGCCCTGCCGCGCCCGGACCTGAGCGTCACGATGACCTCGGACGCGCCCGTCGCCAACGGCGAGAGCCTCACCTACACGATCACGGTCCGCAACGGACCCACCGCCGCCGACGACGTGGTGCTCGACGACAGCCTGCCCGGCGAAGGACGGTTCTCCAGCGCCACGTCCAACCGGGGCAGTTGCGCCACCCTGCCCCCGTCCGGCTCGTCAGACACCGTGACCTGCGCCCTGGGACGTATCGGCCCCTACGGCCAGGCCACCATCACCATCACGGTGACTGTACGGGCCACCCCGGGGACCGTGATCACGAACAAGGCGACGGTCACGCTCGGCAACCCCGACCCGAACCCGGGCAACAACACCGCGACCCTCCGGACGACGGTGAGCTGAACCCCGCGAGCCCTCTCCGGCCCGCCCGAGGGCCGGAGAGGGCTTCTTCGTGCGTGGCTCCCGCCGAGCCCCTGGTCGCGATCTATCGCGTTTCGCTAGGCTGGCTCCGTGGACCTCGAAAAGCAGCCCCAGCAGCCCGAGCGGCAGCGGCCCGAGCAGCCGGCCGCCCCCGCGGCCCGGCCCGAATTCGCCGATCCGCAGGGGGCGATGCGGGCCTCGGACGCCGACCGGGACCGGATCGCGGACATCCTCAGGGACGCCCTGGCGGAGGGGCGGCTCGACGCCGAGGAGCACTCGGACCGGATCGACGCCGTCTACCGGGCCAAGACCGTCGGCGAGCTGGAGCCGCTCGTCCGCGACCTGCCCGCCACCGGCCACCGGCCGGCGCCCGTGCCCATGTACGGGGACGAGGGCGTCGAGGGCCCGGCGGACAACCTGGTCGCGGTGTTCTCGGCGTCCACCCGCAAGGGCCGCTGGCGCGTCGGCCGCCGCACCAACGCCTTCTCGCTGTTCGGCAGCGTCGAGATCGACCTGACCGAGGCGATCTTCGCCCAGCGCCTCACCACCATCAACGCCACCTCGATCTTCGGCAGCGTCGAGGTCCGCGTGCCGGAGAACGTGACCCTGCGCGGCAGCGGCACCGGCGTCTTCGGCAACTTCGAAGTCGTCACCTCGGAGGGCGCCGACCCGCAGGCCCCGGTCATCGTCGTCAACGGCTGGTCCGTCTTCGGGAACGTGGAGGCCAAGCCCAAGCGGGGCAAGTGGGTCACCGACCTGCAGAACAACCTTCAGGCCAAGTTCCGCAAGGATCTCGGCCAGTGATCGGGCGACGGCCGGTCGGTGACCCGACGGTGACCGGTCGGTTGATCAGCCACTGACGCCCGCGTTCCGCTCCGACCGGTGACCGGTTTTCGTCGTCCCGTGTCCGCGCTTCGGAACGCCGGGGCACGCAGTGCATAGGCGCACGCACAGCGGGTAGGGCTCGTTGCGTCGCCAATCGCCCCCGCCAGCGGAAGCCGTCGTCAGGAGTAGACCGTGCTGCAGATGCCGCATCAGCCCCTCCGGGTCGCCGCCGTGCCGCCCCAGCGCACCCCCGCCCGGGAGGACGAGGGCGGCCCGTGGCACACGGAGGCGGTGTGCCGCCGGGACGAGGCCGGTCTCTTCTTCGCCCCCTCCAAGGAGCCCACCGCCGCCCGGCTCTCCCGCGAGGAGGCCGCCAAGCGGGTCTGCGCCCGCTGCCCGGTGATGGTCGAGTGCCGCGAGCACGCCCTGCTCCAGCCCGAGCCGTACGGGGTGTGGGGCGGCCTCACCGCCGCCGAGCGCCGCGTCGTCCTCGCCCGGCGCCGTCGCCGGGACGCCGAGCTGCGCAAGGCCGCGGCCGCCGAGCGCGCCGAGCGCATCGCGAAGGCCGGCTGACCGTCGTACCGACGGGTCCGTCGCCCGTACGGGAAGGGGCGCCCCCACCGCACATGGGGGCGCCCCTCTTCGTACCGTCCTCGCTTACCGGTCTCAGTTGGCCCGGTCGAAGTCGATCTTGCTGTAGGCGCGCAGCTTCGCGAGCCGGTGCGTCGAGTCGATCTGCCGGATCGTGCCGGACTTCGAGCGCATGACGAGCGACTGCGTGGTGGCCGTCTCGGAGCGGTAGCGCACGCCGCGCAGCAGCTCGCCGTCCGTGATGCCGGTGGCGACGAAGAAGACGTTCTCGCCGGAGACCAGGTCGTCGGTGGAGAGCACCCGGTCCAGGTCGTGCCCGGCGTCCAGGGCCTTCTGGCGCTCGGCGTCGTCCTTGGGCCACAGCTTGCCCTGGATCACACCGCCCAGGCACTTTATGGCGCAGGCCGAGATGATGCCCTCGGGCGTGCCGCCGATGCCCATCAGCAAGTCGACGCCGGTGCCCTCGCGGGCGGCCATGATGGAGCCGGCCACGTCGCCGTCGGAGATGAACTTGATCCGGGCGCCGGTCTCGCGGATCTCCTTGACGATGCCGTCGTGCCGCGGGCGGTCGAGGATGACGACGGTGACGTCCTCGGCGTTCATGCCCTTGGCCTTGGCGACCCGGCGGATGTTGACCGAGGCGGGCGCGTTGATGTCGACGAAGTCGGCGGCCTCGGGGCCGGTGACCAGCTTGTCCATGTAGAAGACCGCGGACGGGTCGAACATGCTGCCGCGGTCGGCGGCGGCGAGCACGGCGATCGCGTTCGGCATGCCCTTGGCGTTCAGCGTGGTGCCGTCGATCGGGTCCACGGCGATGTCGACCTCGGCGCCGGTGCCGTCGCCGACCCGCTCGCCGTTGAAGAGCATCGGGGCCTCGTCCTTCTCACCCTCGCCGATGACGACCACGCCGTTCATCGAGACGGTGGAGATGAGGGTCCGCATGGCGTTCACCGCCGCGCCGTCCGCGCCGATCTTGTCGCCGCGACCGACCCAGCGGCCCGCGGCCATGGCGGCGGCCTCGGTCACCCGGACCAGTTCGAGGGCGAGGTTGCGGTCGGGGGCCTCGGGGGAGACCTCCAGCTCGGGCGGCAGGTGGTGGTGCTCGGACATCGGTGCGCACCTTTCTGTTACGGCGACGGGCGACGGCCGGAAAAACAAGAGGGTGCCGTGACTCTATCGTCAGGTCGACAAATTGAGCAGAGGGGCCCACGTATGAGCACAACACCATGATGCGACCATGGGGGCGTGGCAGGTAACCAGCGACGCAGGCAGACGGTACGCGGGATGTTCCAGTCCCTCGCGGTGATCGCGGTCGCCGCGGGCGTGATGTACGTCTTCATCCCGCACGACGAGACGGCGACCCCGGTGAAGGCGAAGGACTACCGGGTGGAGCTTCTGACGGCCCAGCGGGCGGCACCGTACCCGGTGCTGGCCCCCGAGGGCCTGGGCGACGGATGGAAGGCGACGGTCGTCTCGTACCAGCGGGAGGACCACAACGCCTGGCGGCTCGGCTTCCTGAGCCCCGACACCCAGTACGTGGCCCTCAACCAGTCCACGGAGGACCCGAAGAAGTTCGTGCCCGCGGTCACCCAGCAGGCGAAGAACTCGGGGAAGACCGAGACGGTGGCCGGACGGGTCTGGCAGCGCTGGGAGGGCCCGAAGTACGACGCCCTGGTGCGCACCGAGGACGGTGCGACGACCGTCGTGACGGGCACGGCGTCGTTCGAGCGGCTGGCCGAGATGGCGGGCGCGCTCCAGGCGAAGAAGGCGTAGTCCGCCTGCGCGGGCGGAGGTACGGGGAAGGCCCCCGGTGCGATGCACCGGGGGCCTTCCTTGTGCGCGTGTCGATCAGACGGTCGTGATGACGTCGTCGTAGGCGAGGCGCGGCTGACGCGGGAACGGGGAGGCGTCCTCGCCCGGCTTGCCGATGTTGACGACCATCAGCGGGGTGTGGTCGGCGTCCAGGAACTCCTTCTGCACGCCGCCGAAGTCGAGACCGGTCATCGGGCCGGCGGCCAGGCCGGCGGCGCGGATGCCGACGATGAAGTACGCGGCCTGGAGGGCGGCGTTCAGCAGCGCGGACTGCTCGCGGACCGGGCGCTCGGAGAAGAAGAGGTCCTTGGCCTGCGGGAAGTGCGGCATCAGGGCCGGGAGCTCCTCGTGGAACTCGTTGTCCGCGGAGAGGATCGCGACCAGCGGGGCGGCCTGGGTCTTGGCCTGGTTGCCCTCGGCCATGTGCTTCACCAGGCGCTCGCGGGCCTCCGCGGAGCGGACCAGCGTGATGCGCAGGGGGGTCTGGTTGAAGGCGGTCGGACCGTACTTGACCAGGTCGTAGATCGCCTGGACCTGCTCGTCGGTCACCGGCTCGTCAGTGAACGTGTTGGCAGTGCGGGCCTCGCGGAAGAGGAGGTCCTGGGCGGCGGGGTCAAGGGCGAGAGACATGCTGCATACCTTCCGAACTGCACGGGTCGCTCGTCAGGGAGTTCGAGCGATGACCCGACAGTACGACGGAAGTAGGTGAAGTTTCAACTACTCGTCCCATTTAAAACCGGATAGTGATCCGCTTCACAGGATTCAGTGTACGCGGCCCGGAGGGGCGCTCAACCCCCCGGCGCTCAGTCCTCCGCCGCGTCCTGCTCCTGCTCCCGCTCGGCCGCCAGCGAGGCGTCGAGCCGCGCCCGGGCGCCCTCCAGCCAGTGCCGGCACACCTTCGCCAGCTCCTCGCCGCGCTCCCAGAGCGTCAGCGACTCCTCGAGGGTCGTGCCGCCCGCCTCCAGCCGCCGGACCACCTCGATGAGCTCGTCACGGGCCTGTTCGTAGCCGAGTGCAGTCGCAGTCTCGTCCGCGTCCACGCGCGCTGCCATGCGTTCCACCTCTGTCTGTCCGTTCTCTGTCATGTCTCTGTACTTCTCGACGCTTCTCTGACGTACCGGCCGACGTCCTACGAGCGCCGCACCGTGAACTCGCCCGCCGCCACCCGCGCCCGCAGCTCCTCGTCGACCGCGACCTCCGCCGGGTCCCGCACCACCGCGCCGTCCGCCCGCTGGAGCACCGCGTAACCCCGCTCCATCGTGGCCGCGGGCGACAGCGCCCGGACCCGGGCCCGGGTGTGCGAGAGCTCCGAGTCGGCCCGGTCGAGCAGATGCCCCAGGGTCCGCCGGCTCCGCGCCAGCAGCGCGGCCAGCTCGTCCTCGCGGACCTCGACCATCCGCTGCGGATGCTCCATCACCGGCCGGGCCAGCGCGTGCGCCAGGCCCCGCTCCTCGCGCTCCAGCAGCCCCCGTACGCAGCGCAGCGCCCGGTCCCGCAGACCCCGCACCCGCTCCAGCTCCTCGCCCACGTCCGGGACGACCTTCTTGGCGGCGTCCGTCGGCGTCGACGCCCGCAGGTCCGCGACCAGGTCCAGGAGCGGCGAGTCCGGCTCGTGGCCGATGGCCGACACCACCGGCGTACGGCAGTCGGCGACCGCCCGGATCAGCTGCTCGTCCGAGAACGGCAGCAGGTCCTCGACGCTGCCGCCGCCGCGCGCCACGACGATCACGTCCACGTCCTCGTGCGCGTCCAGCTCCTTCACCGCCTGGATCACCTGCGGCACCGCACGCACGCCCTGCACCGCCACGTTCCGCACCTCGAAGCGGACGGCGGGCCAGCGCCGCCGCGCGTTCTCCAGCACGTCCCGCTCGGCCGCCGAGGCCCGGCCGCAGACCAGGCCGATCAGCTGCGGCAGAAACGGCACCGGCTTCTTCCGGTCGAGCGCGAACAGACCCTCGGCGGCCAGCGTCCGCTTGAGCTGCTCAAGGCGGGCGAGCAGCTCGCCGATGCCGACCGGCCGGATCTCCGCCGCCCGCAGCGACAGCTGCCCCCGCGGCGCGTACCACTCCGGCTTGGCGTGCACGACCACCCGCGCGCCCTCGGAGACGACGTCGGCGACGGCGTCGAAGACCTGCCGGTAGCACGTCACGTTGATCGAGATGTCGTACGACGGGTCCCGCAGCGTCAGGAACACCACCCCGGCGCCCGGCCGCCGCGACAACTGGGTGATCTGCCCCTCGACCCAGATCACCCCCAGCCGGTCGATCCACCCCCCGATGAGCCGGGAGACCTCTCCGACGGGCAGCGGCGCTTCGGCGGACGTGTTCAGACCCATGCGCCGAGCGTAACGGGATGCTGCGACAACGGGACCGGTCGTGCGGCCACGCGGCGGGGCGGGGGCGCGCGGCCCCCCCGATCACGGCGCCGGCCGCCGCGCCCGGCGCTGGCCCTCGCCCCCGGTCACGGCCCCCGCCCCGCTCCCGGTCACGGCGCCGGCCGCTGCGCCCCCTGCATCGCCAGGACCACGAGGCCGACGCCCAGCCAGATCACGCCCACCACCTGTGCCGACGGTGCCGCCTCCACGATCACCGCGACGAGGATCGCCGCACCGACCACCGGCGCCACGACGTGCGGCAGCCAGCGCGGCGGGCCCGCCATGCGGCGCAGCGCGAACCAGCCCACCACGCTCGCGTGCAGCAGGACGAAGGCCGTCAGGGCGCCGATGTCGACCACCGAGACGAGACGGTCCAGGCCGTCGGCCTGCCGGGCCGCCCACACCGCCGCGACCATCGTGATCGTCGCCGAGACGAGCAGCGCCACCCGCGGCACGCCCGAGTCCGTGCGCGCGAGCACGTGCGGCAGCCGCCGGTCGCGGCCCATCGCGAACAGCAGCCGCCCGCCCGCCGCCTGCCCGGCGAGCGCCGCGAAGGCCGCGCCGATCGCCTTCGAGACGGCCACCAGGTCGTGCAGCCACCGTCCGACGGCCGCGTCCACCGCGTCGTAGAACGCCGAACCCTGCCGCGCCGGGTCCACCGCCATCGCCTTCGACGAGACCGGCTGCAGCAGCGCCACCAGCCAGGTCTGCGCCACGAACAGCACCCCGGCGAGCGCCAGACAGAACAGCACCGCCCGCGCCACCTTCGCCGATCCCCCCGTCACCTCCTCGGCGAAGGTCGCGATCGCGTCGAAGCCGAGGTACGAAAGCACCGCCACCGACACCGCCCCGAGCACGGCCGAAGCCGAGAACCCGGCGTCCCCGGCGAGCGGCGACCACCAGTCGCGCTGCGCCCCGTCCCGTACGAGCACGACGACCGCCGACACGACGAAGACCAGGAGCACCACGATCTCCATGGCGAGCACGGCGAGGCCGACCCGGGCCGCCGCCCGCACCCCCCACAGATTGAGCAGCGTCGTGACGACGACCGCGATCCCGGTCCAGATCCACCGGTCCACCTGCGGGACCAGCGCCTCCACCGCGATGCCCGCGAAGAGGTACGCGACGGCCGGGATGAGCAGGTAGTCGAGCATCGCCATCCAGCCGGCGACGAAACCCGCGCCCTCGCCGAGGGCCGTACGCGCGTACGCGAAGACCGACCCCGCCTGCGGCACGACCCGCACCATCTGCGCGTAGCTGAAGGCCGTGAACGCCATGGCGACGGTGGCCACCGCGTACACGAGTGCGACCGCCCCCTGCGACTTCGCGTCGAGAGTGCCGAAGATGCCGACCGGCGCCATCGGGGCGATGAAGAGGAGCCCGTACACGACCAGGTCACGGAACCCGAGGCTCCGTCGGAGGTGCTCGTGATCGGCCACCCGCGATTCCTCAGCCATGGCGTCAGTCTCGGCCACCGTGCCGAGGAAACCGCCGACCGACGCGGCCTTACGATGGGACCCATGACTGCGTCGTCCGCAACCAACCGCCCGAAGCGTGTCCTGCTCGCCGCTCCCCGCGGCTACTGCGCGGGCGTGGACCGTGCCGTGATCGCCGTGGAGAAGGCCCTCGAGCAGTACGGGGCCCCCGTCTACGTCCGCCACGAGATCGTCCACAACAAGTACGTCGTGCAGACCCTGGAGCGGAAGGGCGCGATCTTCGTCGACCAGGCGACCGAGGTGCCGCCGGGCAACATCGTGATGTTCTCCGCGCACGGCGTCGCCCCGACCGTCCACGAGGAGGCCCGCCAGGGGCGGCTCGCCACCATCGACGCGACCTGCCCGCTGGTCACCAAGGTCCACAAGGAGGCCGTGCGGTTCGCCAACGAGGACTTCGACATCCTCCTCATCGGCCACGAGGGCCACGAGGAGGTCATCGGCACCTCCGGCGAGGCCCCCGACCACATCCAGCTCGTCGACGGCCCCGAGGACGTCGCCAAGGTCGAGGTCCGCGACCCGTCCAAGGTCGTCTGGCTCTCCCAGACCACGCTCTCGGTCGACGAGACCATGGAGACGGTGGACGCGCTGAAGGAGAAGTTCCCGCAGCTGATCTCCCCGCCGTCCGACGACATCTGCTACGCCACGCAGAACCGCCAGACCGCCATCAAGGAGCTCGCCGGCCAGGCCGAGCTGGTCATCGTGGTCGGCTCCAAGAACTCCTCCAACTCGCAGCGCATGGTCGACGTCGCCAAGCAGGCCGGCGCCCCCGCCGCGTACCTCGTCGACTTCGCCAGCGAGATCGACGAGGCCTGGCTGGAGGGCGTCACCAGCGTCGGCCTCTCCTCGGGCGCCTCGGTGCCGGACGTCCTCGTCCAGGAGGTCCTGGAGTGGCTGTCCCAGCGCGGCTACGTGGACGTCGAGCTGGTCAAGACGGCGGACGAGTCGCTCACCTTCTCGCTCCCGAAGGAACTGCGCGACAAGGACCTGCGCGCCAAGGCGGAGGCCCTGCTCGCCGGCGAGTGAGCGCGTTTCGCCGACGACCGCCGATGACCGGGTGACGGAGCGCCCCGGCCCGTAACGTTGAGTCCATGAACGTCTTCGGAGTGGACATCGGCGGATCGGGCATCAAGGGCGCGCCCGTGGACCTGAACCGCGGCGACCTGGCCCAGGAGCGCCACAAGGTACTCACCCCGCAGCCCGCGACGCCCGACGACGTCGCGGGCTGCGTCGCGGAGGTGGTCGGCCACTTCGGCTGGACGGGACCGGTCGGCGTCACCTTCCCGGGCGTGGTCACCGGCTCCACCGTCCGGACCGCCGCCAACGTCGACAAGGGCTGGATCGACGTCGACGCCGGCCGGCTGCTCGGGGACCGCCTCGGCGGCCTGCCGGTCACGGTCCTGAACGACGCCGACGCGGCCGGCATCGCCGAGATGACCTTCGGCGCGGGCCGGGGCAGGAAGGGCACCGTCATCCTGCTCACCCTCGGCACCGGCATCGGCTCCGCCCTCTTCGTCGACGGCACCCTCGTCCCCAACACCGAACTGGGCCACCTGGAGCTCAAGGGCCACGACGCCGAGAAGCGCGCCTCCTCGAAGGCGAGGGAGGACGAGGAGCTGAGCTGGGAGCACTGGGCGACCCGGCGGCTGCGGAAGTACCTGGCGCACGTGGAGATGCTGTTCTCGCCGGAGCTGTTCATCATCGGCGGCGGGGTGAGCCGGAAGGCCGACAGGTTCCTGCCGCTGATCGACGGCATCCGGGCGGAGATCGTCCCGGCGCAGCTGCAGAACAACGCGGGGATCGTGGGAGCGGCGATGGCGGCGACGCGGTAATTCTTCCGGTGTTCGGCTCCCGTTAACGATGATCTTTCGTCAAGGAGCTTTCTGGTCAATAAATGTGGCAGACGATCATGCGGTGCCGGGATGCCTCCCCCGGATAGAACAAGATCGACAAGTGTTCGTGCGTCATGCCCCACAAGGTCATGCCCCACAAGGGAGGCACCATGAAGCGGGTCACCGTCGCCGCCGTCACCACGGCCGCCGCTGCCCTCGCCCTCACCCTCGTCCAGCCGGCCGCGTACGCCGCGACCGCCTCGGCCTGGAGCGCCCCGACCTGCAACCGCGTCGTCGGTGACGGCGCGGTCACCTTCACCACCGACGACGGAGCGACCCTCACCGGGACCACCGGCACGCTCAGGCCCGTCAGCTACACCCACGGCCTGGTCGCCCTCGGCACCGCCAACACCCTCCTCGCGACCCGCAACGACGAGCTCCAGCGCTCTACCGACGCGGGCTGCAGCTGGTCCCACGTCGCGAACCTGGGCAGCAGCGCCGTGACGCTGACCGCGGGCGTCGGCAGCCGCGCCTTCGTCTGGGAGCCGAACGGCGCCACGCTCGCGCGCGTCGACGGCACCACCGTCACCACGCTCACCGCCCCGACCACCGCCGTCGTGGGCCTCGGCACCGACCCGGCCGACGCCGGCCACGTCCGCCTCGCGGGCAACGACGGCAAGCTGTACGACTCCCGCGACGGCGGCGCGACCTGGACCGCGATCGGCACCCCCGCGTTCCCCGCGGGCACCGGCGTCTACTCGGTGGCCTTCGACCCGGCGAACCTCGACCACGCCGTCGCCGGCGCCATGGTGAACGGCGGCGCGGTGACGACCGACGGCGGCACGACCTGGACCGCCTCCACCGGACTGACCTCCGGCACCTCCGCCAACCTGTTCCGTACCGCCGTCTCCCCGGCCAACCCCGCGGTCGTCTACGGCGTCGGCATCGACCTCACCGAGGCCGTCCCCGGCTCCGGCAACGAGGGCCGCCACCTGTACCGCTCGACCGACGGCGGCCGCACCTTCGCCAAGATCGTCGACGACACGTCGGACCACAAGCTCACCAACAGCACCCTGCTCGCCCCGAGCCCCACCGACCCGGCGGTCCTCTACTTCGAGTACGGCACGTACTTCTCGGGCTACGGCACCGACCTGCTCCGCTACGACGCGGGCACGGGACTCGTCACCAAGACCCACAACGCCTTCGACGGCGTCTCCGCCATCGCCTTCAACCCGGCCAGGCCGTCGGTGATGTACCTGGGCGTCGAGGAGGTCGGGACCCCGGGCTGAGGTCGGGACCCCGGGCTGTCGGGGGAGGGCTTACGGGGCAGGGCTTTACGGGGCGGGCGGCGCGCGCCGGCCGTGGGGCGCCCTTGCCGCGGGGCGGGCGCTCCAGCCGTGGGCGTCCTAGCCGTGGGGCGGGCGTCCCAGCCGCGGGGCGGGCGCTCTAGCCGTGGGGGGCTGCCTGGGCCTGCGCCCGGGCCCGGGCCCGCCGCTCCTGGCGCCGGCCCATGTCCCGTACCTTCCGGACGCTCGCGATGACACCGGCGACGAGCGTCCCCCCGTACAGCCACCCGGCATGCACGGCGAGCGCAGTGACCAGGGCCATCGCCTGGCCGCCGACCCCGCCCGTACCGCCCGAGATCGGCACGACGCCCACCGCGAAGGCGATGGGCACGCTGATCGGGGCGGTGACCAGGTCGGCGGTCCGCACCCACAGCGCTGTCAGGGCACTGACCGGCAGGAAGAGCAGCCCGAAGGCGAGCGGGGAGCCGTCCAGGACCAGCCAGTCGAGGAAGCCGACGACCAGCATCACGGCCGAGGCGAACAACCCGGCGCCCAGACCGGTGAGCCGGGGATTGGGCAGCCTGCGCAGCGCGGCGACCAGCGGCGGCGCGGGCCGGGCCGGCCGTTCCACCCGGGGCCGGCCGGGACGCGGCTTGGCCGCGACCCGGTAGACCGCGGCACCCTGGACGAGGGCACCGGGCGGCGCCACGGGGCTCTGCGGGTTCTGCGGGCCCTGCGGCCTGCCCGCGACGGGGCGTCGGGCCTGCGGCTTGCGTGTCCTGTGCTGCTCCACCCCACCAACGTAGGTCGGAAGGGGCCGGGAAGACGGTGCGGGACACGCCCTTTGGGTGACCTTGGCGCGAAGAGCGCCGTCATGGCTCGGTTCGGTGCCCCCGTAAACTGGGGGATCGCCCCACCTCCACTCCTCCTAGGGAAGTCGCCACCGTGTCGCTCACGATCGGAATCGTCGGCCTGCCGAACGTCGGCAAGTCGACCCTGTTCAACGCCCTGACCAAGAACGACGTGCTGGCGGCCAACTACCCGTTCGCCACGATCGAGCCGAACGTCGGCGTCGTCGGCGTCCCGGACTCCCGCCTGGACAAGCTCGCCGAGGTCTTCGGCTCGCAGCGCATCCTCCCGGCCACGGTCGACTTCGTCGACATCGCCGGCATCGTGCGCGGCGCGAGCGAGGGCGAGGGCCTGGGCAACAAGTTCCTCGCGAACATCCGCGAGTCGGACGCGATCTGCCAGGTCATCCGCGCGTTCAAGGACGAGAACGTCGTCCACGTGGACGGCAAGGTCTCGCCGAAGGACGACATCGAGACGATCAACACCGAGCTGATCCTCGCCGACCTCCAGACCATCGAGAAGGTCCTGCCGCGCCTCCAGAAGGAGTCCCGGATCAAGAAGGACGTGGCGCCGAAGGTCGCCGCGGTCGAGGCGGCCAAGGAGCTCCTGGAGAAGGGCGACACCCTCTTCTCGGCGGGCATCGTCCAGGGCTCGGAGAAGGCGGAGCTGCTCCACGACCTCCACCTGCTCACCACCAAGCCCTTCCTCTACGTCTTCAACGTCGACGAGGAGGAGCTGACCGACGAGGCCTTCAAGGACGAGCAGCGCGCCCTGGTCGCCCCGGCCGAGGCGATCTTCCTGAACGCCAAGCTGGAGGCGGACCTCGCCGAGCTCGACGAGGCGGACGCCATGGAACTCCTCCAGTCCGTCGGCGCCGAGGAGCCCGGCCTCGCCACCCTCGCCCGCGTCGGCTTCGACACCCTCGGCCTGCAGACCTACCTGACGGCCGGCCCCAAGGAAGCCCGCGCCTGGACCATCAAGAAGGGCGCCACCGCCCCCGAGGCCGCCGGTGTCATCCACACCGACTTCCAGAAGGGCTTCATCAAGGCCGAGGTCATCTCCTTCGCCGACCTCGTCGCCACCGGCTCGGTGGCGGAAGCCCGCGCGGCCGGCAAGGCGCGCATGGAGGGCAAGGAGTACGTCATGCAGGACGGCGACGTGGTGGAGTTCCGCTTCAACGTGTAGTCGTGCACTTACTGCACGTTAGACGTTGAGTCAAACGTGCAAGTCAGAAGGGGTCGGGCTCTATCGAGTCCGACCCCTTCGTCGTCACCGTGCTGGAGGGGTGCTGGATATTCTGACGTGCGGTCAGCAGCAATCAGTTGTCGTAAACGGTGGACCGGTGTCCCACGTGAACGACCCAGACCACCAGTTCTCCGTTGTCGATGGTGTAGACGACGCGGTAGTCGCCGACGCGCAGGCGGCGCCGTTCGGGCTGGGACACGAGTGCGGTCGTGTTGAAGCCGAGGGGGTCGGTCTCCAACTCGGTCAGCTTGGCCAGGATGCGCAGCGCCATGTCGCGGGGGATCTTCCGAAGCTCGGCCTGTGCCTCGGGGCGGAAGACGGTTCGGTACTCACTCACCGCGTGCCAGCGTCTCCCTCATGATGTCCTCGATCGGGATGCCGGGCGCGGGGTTGGCCATGCGCTCGTCGATGATTCGATTGATCTCGCGCTCTTCCCACTCCTGGTACTTGCGCAGTACCTCGATGGAGACGACGGCGGCGACTTCCTTGCCTCGGCGCGTGATCACTGTGGGTACGTCGTCGCGATCGGCGCGCTCCACGACCTCGGCGAGGTGGGCACGCACATCGCGGATGGACTCTATGGGCAGCGGCTGCGTCATGCGCCCAAGCGTACCGAGTGACTCATGTGTACACAACGCGCTTCCCCGGCGCGGGCGACGGGCTTCGTCGCGGTCGGCGTCTGGCCGGCCGGCAGCCATTCGATCCGCCCGATGGGTGCCGCGTGAGGCTCGTCTTCGAGGATCAGGGCTGGGAGGACTACACGTCCTCGCTCAAGAACGACCGCAAGATGCTCGCCCGGATCAACAAGCTCATCGAGGACGTCAGACGTGACCCGTTCTCAGGGATCGGCAAGCCCGAACCCTTGAAGTACCACTTGCCTGGGGCGTGGTCGCGGCGAATCGACGACGAGCATCGCCTCGTCTACTTGGTGACCGACAAGAAGATCGTCATTCTCGCGGCTCGATACCACTACTGACCGCTCATGCGGGGCGGGCGGTGCCGGGATGTTGCTCCCGTGCTGGGGTGGTGCCGGGAGAGCTTCAACATCTGATCCGGACCCTGAGCCGTACGTCAGAAGGGGCTGGGCTGCGAGAGCCCAACCCCCGGTTCGTCCTCCTCCTTCAGGACCCTGCTGGAAGGAGGAGGGGGACCCCAGGATCGAAGTTGACATGGGGTTCCTTGGGCCGTAGTGTTCTCCGAGTTGTCCGACGTGAGCACCGACCCCGGTCGGCCCCGGACAGCGATTCCGCAAGAACCACTCAACGCCTGACGGTGTGCTTTGCCGCGCCGTCTTGTCTTTCCGTGCGTTTTTGCGAAATGAGGAATCCGCGTTCGAGGTTCGGACGTGAGCCGCCGATTAGCTTCGGGGGCCGGGAATCCGCTAAAGTCTCACTCGTCGGAACGGCCCAACAGCCGGAAAGACAAACCCCGCTGACCGGGGATCAGACGCCGAAAGGATCTGATAGAGTCGGAAACGCCGGAAGGGCCC
>NZ_JBSGIW010000086.1:0-34259 GCF_053605265.1 Streptomyces sp. NPDC003943
GCCTTGAGCCGCTTCTCCTGCTCCGCGCGGACGAAGGGCCGCGGCTGGTCGCGCGGACGGTCGGGGTCCTCGGGACCCGCGGCGGAGCCGCTGATGTCCACGGTCTCGCCCTCGGCGGCCGGCGCGGGCGGCACGGGCTGGTGCGGGCCGTACTCGTCGACCAGTACGGCGGGCTCCACGCCCAGCTCCTCCAGGGCGCGGGCCTCCAGCTGCTCGATCCGCAGCCGCTTCTCGGCGCCGAGGACCTCGCCCCGGTGCACCGAGTCGGTGAGCTTGTCCAGCGCCGCCTTGAGCTCCCGGCCACGGGTACGGGCGGCGGTCAGGTCCTGCTCGCGGGCGCCCTTCGCGGCCTCGGCGAGGGCGCGCTCCCGCTCGGCGCGGACCAGGGACACCTCGGCGTGCGCGAGGAGCTGGCGGGCGCCGGACGCGACGGCGGCGGCGACCTCGGCCTCGTGGCGCAGCCGGGCGCGGCGCTGTTCGGCGCGGGCGCGGGCCTCGCGCTCGGCGCGCGCGGCGCGGTCGAGGGAGTCGGCGCGGCCGGCCAGGCCCTTGACGCGTTCCTCGTGGGTGCGGACCTGGAGGCGGGCCTCCATCTCGGTCTGGCGCGCGTTGGAGCCGTCGATCGCGAGCCGGTCGCGCACGGAGCTGTCGGGCTCCTCGTCGGCCGGCGTCTCCTCGGCGACGAGCAGCCGCTCGGTCAGCTCCTCGGCCTCCACGAGCGCCTTCTCCAGAGCCTCCTCGGCGCGCGCCGCCGCGGCGGCCGTCCGCTCGGCCTCGCCCGCCGCGCCCCTGGCCTGTCCGGCGAGCCGGCCGAGCTGCTGGGCCACCGCCGACTTCTCCCGGTCGGCCGCGCGTCGCTTCTCGCCCAACTCCTCGACGAGCCGGGCCGCTTCCCGGCGCCGCTCCCCCGCCGCCTCCCGCGCGGCGACGAGTTCGGCGCACCGCACCTCGAGTCCGGCCAGCTCGGCCGCCGCCTCGTCCACGGACGCCTGCACCTCCAGGAGGCTGGGCGCGCCGGCGGACCCGCCCTGTGCGAAGTGCGCCCCGAGCAGGTCCCCTTCGGCGGTGACGGCGGTCAACCCGGGCCGGGCGCGCACGACTTCGACGGCCCGGTCGAGCGAGTCGACGACGACGACGTCACGCAGCAAGCGCCGTACGGATCCCATGAGTTCGGCGGGACCGGTGAGGAGGGAGGCGGCGGGGAGGGCGCTCTCGACGCCGGACGCCTGCTCCTCCTCCGGGTCGCCTGCGCCCGCGAGGAGCAGCGACGCCCGGCCCGCGTCCTGCTTGCGGAGCAGGCGCAGGGCCTCGGCCGCGGCGCCCGGGTCCGTCATGGCGAGGGCGTCGGCGGCGGCGCCGAGGGCGGCGGCCAGCGGGATCTCGTAGCCCGGGGTGACGTGGAGGAGTTCGGCGGCGGGGCCGAGGAGGCCGGTGAGGCCGGCGGCCAGGAGGGTGCCGGTGCCGTCCTTGCGGCGCAGGCCCAGGGCGAGGGCGTCGTGACGGGCGCGGGTGGCGGCGCGGGTGCGGTCGGCGTCGGCGGCGGACTCGCGGGCGGCGGCGAGCGCGGCCTCCGCGTCGGCGAGTTCGCGGCGGGCGCCCTCGTACCGCTCCCCCAGTTCCGCGTCGCCCGCGTCCAGGCCGTCGACCTCGGCCTTCAGCTGCTCGTACTCCTCCTGCGCGGCGGCGGCCCGCTCCCGCGCCTCGTCACGGGCGGCGGCGAGCCGGTCGATCTCGGCCTGGGCGGACGCGGCGCGCGAGCGGGCCGCGTTGACCTGCCCGTGGAGGCGGGCCAGGCCCTCGCGGCGGTCGGCGATGGCGCGGGCGGCGTCCTTGAGGCGGCGCTCCTCGACGGCGAGGGCGCGTTCCAGTTCGGCGCGGTGGGCGACGGTGTCGTCGAGGGCGCGCTCGGCGGCCTCCAGGGCGGCGGCCAGTTCGGCCTCCTGCTCGCGGACGCGGGCGGCCTCGCGTTCCATGCTTTCAGGGTCCCTGAATCCCGGGCCCCGCCGCTCCTCCGCGGGCTGCGCGGTGGCGCTCTTGACGCGGGCGTCGGCGAGCGAGACGGTGCCGCGCACCCGCTCGGCGAGCTGCGACAGCTCGTACCAGGTCTGCTGGGCCCGCTGGAGCCGCGGCACGAGGCGCCGCACCTCGTCCTCCAGGCCGGCCTCCCTGGCGAGCGCCGCCTTCAGTTCGGTCTCGGTCGCCTCCTTGCGGGCGAGCAGCGCGGCCTCGTCGGCGATCTCCGCGTCGAGCGCCTTCCGGAGGCGTACGAGGTCGTCGGAGAGCAGTCGCAGGCGCGCGTCGCGCAGGTCGGCCTGGATGACGGCGGCGCGGCGGGCGACGGCGGCCTGCCGGCCGAGCGGCTTGAGCTGGCGGCGCAGTTCGTCGGTGAGGTCCTGGACGCGGGCGAGGTTGGCCTGCATCGCGTCGAGCTTCCGCAGCGCCTTCTCCTTGCGCTTGCGGTGCTTGAGGACTCCGGCGGCCTCCTCGATGAAGGCGCGGCGGCCCGTCGGGTCGGCGTGCAGGACGGAGTCGAGCTGGCCCTGGCCGACGATGACGTGCATCTCGCGGCCGATGCCGGAGTCGGACAGCAGGTCCTGGATGTCGAGCAGCCGGCAGGTGTCGCCGTTGATCTGGTACTCGCTGCTGCCACCGCGGAACATGATCCGGGTGATGGTGACCTCGGCGTAGTCGATGGGCAGCGCGCCGTCGGAGTTGTCGATGGTCAGCGAGACCTCGGCGCGGCCGAGCGGGGGCCGCCCGGTCGTGCCGGCGAAGATGACGTCCTCCATCTTGCCGCCGCGCAGCGACTTGGCGCCCTGTTCGCCCATGACCCAGGACAGCGCGTCCACGACATTGGACTTGCCCGAGCCGTTGGGGCCGACGACGCAGGTGATTCCCGGTTCGAACCGCAGGGTGGTGGCGGAGGCGAACGACTTGAAACCGCGGAGCGTCAGGGCCTTGAGATGCACGCCTGCGGACTCTACCTGGGGTCCCGGGTTTCACCCATGGACGCGCTGGGCACACCCTCCCCCAAGGAACCCACGTCGAGTGGGACACGGGGGACACGGGAGGGGACCCAGGAGCGAGCGGCACGGGACGGGCGCGCGACCGGCGCAAGAAAGAAGGGACGCCTGGGCGTCCCTTGCATATCTAGCTGTGCTAGCGAGAGTGTTTCTCACCCAGCCCCGGCACGGGGCGTCAGGTGAGCGCAGGCTCCGCCTTGGGAACGTCGAGGTCGATGCTGTCGAGCAGCGACTCGCCATGCTGTGCGGCGGCAGCGGTGAGCGCGTCGTTCTCGGACTGGATCCGAACCAGCTCGGACTCGAGGTCCTGGACGCGCTGCTGAAGCCGTCGCATCTCGGCGAGGAGTCGCGGGTCGGAGCCGCCGACGTAACCGAGAAGCGCCTTTGCCATGATGGATGGTCCTCCACACTGAGTGACCGACCGAAGCGGTGTGGGTCGTGAGGGATTCGCACCCGCGGTGCCCGACCGTGCTCTTTGTCGTGCCGGTTCTCACGGTCGAACAGCTGAGGTGCGCGGGGGCTTCCAGAGTCTCACCAAAAAGTTTGACGGTCAACACGATCACGCCCTGCATCAAGGGTCCACCGGGGGTTCGCGGCCGTTCAGAACACGGCGGCGCCTCGCAACTCGGTGCCCGAGGGGGCGTGGAGATCATCCTTACGCGTGGAGCCTCACAAGGCAAGTGCTTCTCGGCAACCACCAGGCATTTTTCATCGCCGGGAGTGCTCCCCGAACGCTCGCCCGAGGGTCGTGCGGACCCTCGGGCGGACCACCGGGAAGAAGATCGTCAGAGTGCGCTCAGCGGATCTCGAAGGTGTCGTAGATACCGCGCGGCGTGGCCCAGATCTCAGTCACGCCGTCGACGCGCCCGGGCGTGTCGCCCTCGCGGAGCCAGTCGAGCAGACGGTGGCAATTCTCACGCGACCCCTCGGCCACGACCTGGACCCGCCCGTCGTCGAGGTTCAGCGCGAAGCCGGTGAGCCCGCCGATCTCCAGCGCGTTTGCCCTGGTGAACCAGCGGAAGCCCACTCCCTGTACCCGGCCGCGCACCCAGGCGGTCATCCGTACGTCCTCATCCATGGCTGCACGCTAGCGGTCGGATTACGGAAGGAGCACGTCAGCCCCTCGTGTCATGGCGTACAGTCCCGACGGAACGGGGCTCACCCGGTTGGCCGAGCCCCGGCGACCTCATCCACAGAAGCAAAGATCAGCAAAGGTCAGGGAGGCAGAGCAGATGGGACGGCATCGCGGCGCACGACGCGGCGCACCCGTACGCACCGGGCTGCTCGGTGTCTCCACGGCGGTCGCGGTCGGCGCGATAGCCGTCGCCTCGGGCCTGCTGCCCGGCGGCGAGACCTTCACGCTCGGCGGTACGAGTGCGAACGAGCAGAAGATCGAGGCGTCCCAGCAGCCCCCGAGCCTGAACACCCAGGGCGGCTCCTCGGCGACCCCCGAGACTCCGGCCGTGCACGTCGCCCCGCCGGCCGGCAAGGCCAGGGCCGCCGCGCCCTCGAAGGCGCCGAAGCCGAAGCCCTCCGCCTCGAAGGCCACCGCGACCCCGAGCCCCGCGCCGAAGGTTTCGAAGCCCTCGAAGGCCCCGGCGCCGAAGCCGACGCGGACGGTCCGGGTGACCCCGGTCCCCAAGCCTCCCGTGCCCGCGCCGACCGCCACCGTCCGCTCGGTCAGCGCCCGTGAGACGGCCGCCGAGGCCGAGGTGGTCCGCCTGGTGAACGTCGAGCGCGCCAAGGTCGGCTGCCCCGTCGTCCGCTCGGACGCCGACCTCGCCGCCCTCGCCGGTGCCTTCAGCGCCGACATGGCCGCCCGCAACTTCTTCGACCACACCGACCCCGACGGCGCCACCCCGTGGACCCGCGCGACGAAGGCCGGCATCACCGGCCTCGGCGCCGAGAACATCGCCCTCGGCCAGGTCGACGCCGCCGCCGTGATGCGGTCGTGGATGGCCAGCGACGGTCACCGCGCGAACATCCTGAACTGCGACTACACCGCGATCGGCGTGGGCGTGCACTTCGGCGCCGGCGGCCCGTGGTGGACGCAGGACTTCGCCTACTGAGCAGCCGGCGGTCCCGTACGTGAGAGGGCCCCGTCACCACACCGGTGACGGGGCCCTCTCACGTAGGCCGACGAGAGCCGCAGGTCAGGCAGCGGCCTTGCCCAGGGCGAAGGTACGGGCGGTCTCGGCGACGCGGCGGCCGAGGTGCTCGGCGGTGGCCACGTCGGCCTTGTGGACGGCCTCGGGGCCGAGGTCGCTCGGGGTCTGGGCGGCGGCGCCGGCGAAGAAGCCGAGGCGGTTGATGTCGTTCTCGGAGGCGGTGCTGCTGTTCCAGCCGGGCTTCAGACCGAGGTTGACCCAGGTCATGCCGTGCTGGCCGGCGAGGGTCTGGAAGAACTGCAGGGTGTGCAGCTTGTCGCCGCTCTTCGAGGCGGAGTTGGTGAAGCCGGCCGCGAGCTTGTCCAGCCAGGCGTCGGTGAACCAGCGCTTCGAGGTGGCCTCGGCGAACTGGTGGAAGGCGCCGGACGCGGTGCCCATGTAGGTCGGCGAGCCGAAGACGATCGCGTCGGAGGAGTCCAGGAGCTCCCACTCGGCGTCCGTGATCTCGTCGACCTTGATCAGGTGGACGGTGGCACCGGCGTCGGCGGCGCCGTCGCGGACGGCCTCGGCGATGACGGCGGTGTGGCCGTAGCCGGAGTGGTAGGCGATGGAGACGACGGGCGTGGTCACAGAGGACTCCTCGGACAGCTCGGACAGCTCGGAGGAGGTGCAGGGGAACACCTCCCGGGGACACCAGAAGTAGAGCACTAACTTTTCGAAAGCGCAAACCCCTGGTGAGCGCATGCGTGACCGTCAGCGCTGTGCGGGAGTACGGTGGAGGGCATGACCGACGCCGACGCCCTCGCCTATGACGTGTTCGCGCGTGCCTGCCCCTCGCGCGGCACGCTGGAGCACGTGACGGGCCGCTGGGGCAGCCTGACCCTGGGCGCGCTGCACGACGGCACGTTCCGCTTCAACGAGCTGCGGCGCCGGGTTGACGGCGTGAGCGAGAAGATGCTGTCGCAGACCCTGCACGCCCTGGAGCGCGACGGACTCGTCCACCGCGAGGCCCAGCCGACCAACCCGCCGCGGGTCGACTACCGGCTCACCCCGCTCGGCCGCGAGATCGCCGAGCGGCTGCTCGGCCTCATCCACCTCGTCGAGGGCCGGATGGACCAGGTGCTGGCCGCGCGCGAGAGTTACGACGCGGAGCGCGCCGAAACCACGGTCGCCGCGGAAGGCGCAGCCGTCACGCCGTGAGGCGCGGCGGGCGCTGGCAGCGCGGGCAGAAGTAGCTGGACCGGTTCATCCACGGGCGCCGGCGCATCGGCGTGCCGCAGCGGCGGCAGGGCTCGCCCTCCCGCCCGTAGGCGTCGAGAGACCGGTCGAAGTAGCCCGACTCGCCGTTCACGTTCACGTAGAGCGCGTCGAAGCTGGTGCCGCCGGCCGCGAGGGCCGCGTTCATCACGTCCCGGACGTGGCCGAGCAGCTCCGCCGAGCGCGGCCGGGTCAGGCTCGCGGTCGGCCGCTCGTAGTGCAGCTTCGAGCGCCACAGCGCCTCGTCCGCGTAGATGTTGCCGACGCCGCTGATCAGCGACTGGTCGAGCAGCGCCCGCTTGATCGTCGTACGCCGCAGCCGCAGCGCCTGCTGGAAGGCGGCGTCGTCGAAGGCCGGGTCGAGGGGGTCGCGGGCGATGTGCGCGATGACGTCCGGGAGCCCGTCCGTGCTGTCCGGGGCCGTGTCGTGCAGCGAGAGCCCGCCGAAGGTGCGCTGGTCGACGAAGCGCAGCTCGGTGCCGGCCCGGCCCGCGGCGGAGTCGCTGTCGGATGCGGTGAAGCGGATCCGGATCCGCAGGTGCTTCTCGTCGGCCGCGTCCTCGGGCTGGACGAGCAGCTGGCCGCTCATGCCCAGGTGCCCGAGCACCGACGCCTCGCCGCCGGCGAGCGGCAGCCACAGGTACTTGCCTCGCCGCCGCGCGACCCCGAAGGTCTGTCCCTTCAGCCGGGCCGCGAAGTCCGTCCCGCCCTCGAGGTGGCGCCGCACGGCCCGCGGGTGGAGGACCTCCACCTCGGCGATCGTCCGCCCGGCGACCCAGCGCTCAAGACCGCGTCGGACGACCTCGACCTCGGGCAACTCGGGCACGGGACTCCTCCGGACGGGCTCACGACGGGTACTGCCGGAAGCCTACAACCGCCCACCGACACCGCGGACAGCACGATGCCCCCGTCCCGATGGGGGACGGGGGCATCGTGCGAGGAAGCGCAGGTCAGGCCGAAGCCTGGTCCTTCACGGAAGAGGCGTCGGCGGCCTCTCCCGCGGTCGCGGCCGGGGCCGCTGCCGCGCGCTCGTCCGCGGCCGCGCGAATGGCGCGCCACGCGGACTCCGCCGCCTGCTGTTCCGCTTCCTTCTTGCTGCGGCCGGTGCCGGTGCCGTACGAGACACCACCGACGCGGGCAGCAGCAGTGAAGACCTTCTCGTGGTCCGGACCCTCCTCGCTGACGAGGTACTCCGGAACGCCGAGACCCTCGGCCGCGGTCAGCTCCTGGAGACTGGTCTTCCAGTCCAGGCCGGCGCCGAGGTTGGAGGACTTCTCGATCAGCGGGTCGAAGAGCCGGTGCACCAGCTCGGACGCCGCGTCGAGGCCCTTGTCGAGATACACCGCGCCGATCACCGCTTCGAGCGTGTCGGCGAGGATGGACGCCTTGTCCCGGCCGCCCGTGCCTTCCTCGCCCCGGCCGAGCCGGATGAAGGAGCCCAGGTCGAGGCCGCGGCCCACCTCCGCCAGCGCCCGCGAATTGACCACCGCGGCCCGCAGCTTGGCCAGCTGGCCTTCGGGCAGGTCGGGGTGGGTGCGATAGAGCGTGTCCGTGACCACCAGGCCGAGCACCGAGTCCCCGAGGAACTCGAGCCGCTCGTTGGTGGGCAGACCGCCGTTCTCGTACGCGTACGAACGGTGGGTGAGCGCACGCACCAGAAGGGCGGACTCGAGCTGATACCCGAGCCGCCCTTCCAGAAGCGTGTGGGACGAGGCTGAGTTGACGTGGTCAGACATCGTGCCTCTCACCAGCCTCTCAGACCGAGAGGACCTGGCGCTTGTTGTAGGTGCCGCAGCTCGGGCACGCGATGTGCTGCTGCTTCGGCTCCTGGCAACGCTCGCACGAAACCAGGGGGGTGACCGCAGCCTTCCACTGCGACCGGCGGTGGCGCGTGTTGCTGCGCGACATCTTCCGCTTCGGAACAGCCACGGCTACTTCTCCTGCTCTTCGTCGACACCGGTTGCGGCGCCGCTCATGTTGTCCTTCTCATCGGTTCCCAGCGAACCGGTGAGTTCCTGCAAAGCCGCCCAACGGATGTCGACGGCGTCGTGGTGGTGGTCCGGGTTGTCGTTCAGGTTGATTCCGCATTCGGAACACAGACCCTCACAGTCCTCCCGGCACACCGGCTGCATGGGCAGTGCGAGCACCACCGCATCGCGCAGCACGGGCTCGAGGTCGAACATGCCGTCCTCGAGGGGGATCATGTCCTCGTCGTCCTCGGCTTCGTCGTCCGCGGCCGCCTTCGAGCGGCCCCGGTCGTCGGAGTCGGGGTACGAGAACATCTCCTGGAAGTCCGCGTCGAGATCGAACTCGACGGGCTCCAGACACCTTACGCACTCCCCCTCGGCCGATGCACGGGCGGTGCCTGTGACAAGCACCCCTTCCATGACCGACTCGAGACGGAGCTCGATCTCCACCGGATCGCCCTCGGGCACCGCGACGACCCCGGCGATCCCCAGGTCACTGGGGGCGTCGACCGTGCGGGAGATCCGCTGCATGGCACCAGGACGCCGCCCCAGCTCGTGCGTGTCGAACACGAGGGGGTTGCGGTGGTCGAGGCGCGTGCTCAGGGCTCTTCCTGCTTTCGGATCGTTCACATACGTGAGGGGGCTGCCGGATACGGGCAGCACGGACCGCGGAGATACGCGCGACCGAACAGCCAGAATACTGGACGCTTCGCTCAGGGCCCAATCCGGGTCGGAACCCGGGCCGGGATCCGGGCCGGGACCGGTCAGTGCCCCTGCTCGTAGCGTCGCAGCTGCTCCAGATCGATCATGCTCGTGTCGAAGAAGCTGGTCTCGTCGAGCGAGGCCGCCTGCTGGTGCTGGGCTGGCTGGTGCTGGGGCTGGACGGGCTGCTGCTCGTAGCCGTACTGCCCCTGATAGGCGTAGGGGTCGCCCTGGGGCTGCTGGTAGGCGTACGGATCCTGCTGCTGGTACCCGTACGGGTCCTGGACCGGCTGCTCGTAGCCGTACGGGTCCGGCTGGGCCTGCGCCGGGATCTGCACGGGCTGCGCCGCCGGTACGGGCGGTACGGGCTGCGCCGCCGGTACGGGCTCGGGGTCGGCAAGCTCCGCGAGGCCGGCCAGGTAGTCGGCGTCGCTGGTGTGCAGCGGGGTGCCGGCCGCGTCCTGGGCCGCCATGTGCTCGCCGAGGGCGTCGGAGGCGATGCGGCCCTGGAGCTTCTGGCGGCCGCGGCCGACGGCCTCCAGAGTCTTGCTGAGGACGGCCTCGAAGGCGCCCAGCTTGGCGTCCACGTAACCGTCGGCGCGCTGGATCAGGGTCTGCGGGTCCGCGCTGTACTCGGGGGCGTCCTCGTCCGCGTAACCGTCGGCGTCGAGGCCGGGGCCGCGGCCGAGCAGCTTCTCGCGGCCGCGGTCGACGGAGGCGATGGTCTTGTTGAGGACGACCTCGAAGTTGGCCAGCTTGGAGTCGACGTAGTCGTCGGCCTCCGCGCGGATCTCCTCGGCCTCCCGGCGGGCCTCGGCGAGGATCCGGTCGGCCTCGTCCTGGGACTGGCGGGCGACCTGGGAGTCGGAGACGATCGAGCCGCGCTCGGCGTGCGCGGCCTCGATGATCCGCTCGGCCTCCTGGCGGGCCTGCTCGACCATCTGCTCGCGCCCGCCGATGAGCTCCTGCGCCTGGGCGAGGGAGTCCGGCAGAGCCGCGCGGACCTCTTCGAGCAGGGCGAGCAGATCGGCCCGGTTGAGCACGCAGGACGCCGACATCGGCATGGAGCGGGCGCTTCTGACCGTCGTGACGATCTCGTCGAGCTTCTTCTGCACGTCCACCGGGGCTCGCCACTCTCTACAGCTGGATGGAGACGGACGGGACGACTGTAAGGCCAGTCGGGCCCGTTCCGTGACCTGGTGACGGAGCGTCAGCGGCGGTGGCCGGGGGTCACCGCCCGGTCACTTCCGGCGCAGCCGTTCGGTGAGTCGGCCGAGGACCTGCGGCGGCACCAGGTGGGAGACGTCGCCGCCCCAGGCCGCGACCTCCTTGACCAGGGAGGACGACAGGAAGCTGTAGGTCGGGTTGGTGGGCACGAAGAGGGTCTCGACGCCCGAGAGCCCGTTGTTCATCTGGGCCATCTGGAGCTCGTAGTCGAAGTCGCTGACGGCGCGGAGTCCCTTGACGATGGCGGGGATGTCGCGCTGCTTGCAGAAGTCGACGAGCAGCCCGTGGAAGGACTCGACCTCCACGTTGCCGAAGTCGGCGGTGACCTCACGGATGAGCTCGATCCGCTCGTCGACCGTGAACAGGCCCTGCTTCGACTGGTTGATCATCACCGCGACATGCACGACGTCGTAGAGCTTGGACGCGCGGGCGATGATGTCGAGGTGTCCGTTGGTGATGGGGTCGAATGACCCCGGACAGACGGCGCGGCGCAACTTGGGTCCCTCGCTCTCCGGTCCGGTCATCGTGCGTCTTCGCACGTAGAGGCGGCGCGACCGTACCAAAACGTTCCCTCGCCGTAACGACGGGACCGCAGGGGTTCGAAGCCCTCGGGCCAGCCGAACTCCCCGCCTCGCGTGCTGCGCTCCACGGTGACGAGGGCATCCTCGCCGATCCAGCCCCCTGAGCGCAGTGTGAGGAGGATCTCGCGAAGATCGTCGTCCGAGACGGCGTACGGGGGGTCGAGGAAGACCAGGTCGTACGGCTCGGCCGGGGCCGGTCCGGCGGCGATCTGCTCGGCTTTGCCGGTGCGCAGTTCGGCGCCGGGCAGGCCGAGGGAGCGGATGTTCTCCCGGACGGTCCTGGCGGCGCGCGGCTCGGCCTCGACGAGCAGGGCGTGCGCGGCGCCGCGGGACAGCGCTTCCAGGCCGACGGCGCCGGAGCCCGCGTAGAGGTCGGCCACGCGGGCCCCCTCGACGCCGTGGAAGGACTCCCAGGTGGAGAAGAGTCCCTCTCGCGCGCGGTCGGAGGTGGGCCGGGTGCCGTTGCCGGGCGGCACGGCGAGTCGGCGTCCGCCGGCGGTGCCGGCGATTACGCGGGTCATGTCGGGGCCCCTCGTTGTCCAAAACCTGTTACGCGCGTAACAGCTTATGGCGGTTTCGGCCCCATCGCGTCAGCCCTTCTCCAGGTACTCCTCCCGCTCCTTGTCGAGCAGCGCGTCCAGAGCGGTGCGCAGCTCGGGGTGGGCGGTGAGGTCCGGGTCGGCGAGGACGAGGGCGGTGGCCTCCTCGCGGGCGGCGGCGATGACCTCCTCGTCGTCGATGACGGCGAGCATCCGCAGGGACGAGCGGGCGCCGGACTGGGCCTGGCCGAGGACGTCGCCCTCGCGGCGCTGTTCGAGGTCGATGCGGGAGAGCTCGAAGCCGTCGAGGGTGGCGGCGACGGCGTTCAGGCGCTGGCGGGCCGGGCTCGCCTCGGGCATCTCGGTGACGAGCAGGCACAGTCCGGCGGCGGAGCCCCGGCCGACGCGGCCGCGCAGCTGGTGCAGCTGGGAGACGCCGAAGCGGTCGGCGTCCATGATCACCATGGCGGTGGCGTTGGGCACGTTGACGCCGACCTCGATGACGGTCGTGGCGACCAGGACGTCCACCTCGCCGGCCGCGAAGCGGCGCATCACCTCGTCCTTGTCGTCCGGGTGCATCCGGCCGTGCAGCACCTCGACGCGCAGTCCGGCGAGCGGGCCGCGGCGCAGCTGCTCGGCGACCTCGACCACGGCGAGCGGCGGGCGCTTCTCGGCCTCGTCCTCCGGGCTGGGCTTCCGCCTGGCGCTCTGCTTCCGGTCCTCCTCGTCGCCGATGCGCGGGCACACCACGTACGCCTGGTGGCCGGCCTCCACCTCCTCGCGGACCCGCTCCCAGGCGCGGGCGAGGAAGTGCGGCTTGTCGGCGGCCGGCACCACATGGCTGGCGATCGGGGAGCGGCCGGCCGGGAGCTGGTCGAGGACCGAGGTCTCCAGGTCGCCGAAGACCGTCATGGCGACGGTGCGCGGGATGGGCGTGGCCGTCATGACGAGGAGGTGCGGAGGCTGCTTGCCCTTGCCGCGCAGGGCGTCGCGCTGCTCGACGCCGAAGCGGTGCTGCTCGTCGACCACGACCAGGCCGAGGTCGTGGAACTGCACCTTGTCCTCGATCAGCGCGTGCGTGCCGATGACGACGCCGGCCTCGCCGGTCACCAGGTCGAGGAGCGCCTGCCGTCGCGCGGCCGTCCCCATGGAGCCGGTCAGCAGCACGACCTTGGTGGCGTTCTCGGCGCCGCCGAGCATGCCGCCCTCGGCGAGCTCGCCCATCATCTCGGTGACGGACCGGTGGTGCTGCTGCGCGAGCACCTCGGTGGGCGCGAGCATCGCGGCCTGTCCCCCGGCGTCGACGACGGCGAGCATGGCGCGCAGGGCGACCATCGTCTTGCCGCTTCCGACCTCGCCCTGGAGGAGGCGGTGCATGGGGTGTTCGGTGGCCAGGTCGTCGAAGATCTCCTTCGACACCTTCTGCTGGCCGTCGGTGAGGGTGAACGGCAGCTTCGCGTCGAACGCGGTGAGCAGCCCGTCGGCGGCGGGGCGGCGGGCGACGGCGTGGAGCTGGGTGTCGGCGTGGCGGCGGCGGGCGAGGGCGACCTGGAGGACGAACGCCTCGTCCCACTTGAGCCGGTCGCGGGCGTCCGCGATGTCCGCCTTGGTGCGCGGGCGGTGGACCTTCGTCAGCGCGTCCGGCAGGTCCGTGAGCCCGCGCCCCTCGCGCAGCGCGGCCGGCAGCGGGTCGACGAGGCCCTCCCACGCCGTGGCCGCCATCGAGTCCAGGGCGATGCCGACGGACTGCTCGATGGTCCAGGACTCCAGCTGCTTGCAGGCCGGGTAGATCGGCAGCAGCTCGTTGGCGAAGGCGCGGACGGTCTCGGTGCTGCTCTCGGCGTCGAGCAGCTTGTACTCGGGGTGGGCGAGCTGGAGGCGCCGGTTGAAGAGCCCGACCTTGCCGGCGAACATCGCGCGGCGGCCGGGCAGCAGCTCCTTCTGGTGGAAGTGCACGGTGCGGCCGAAGAAGACCAGCTGCATCCGGCCGCTGCCGTCGGTGATCGTCACCTCGAGGCGCTGCCCCTTGCCGCGCCCGCCCTTGTTGAAGGTGTGCACGCGCGCGTCGGCGACCTGCGCGACGACCGTCACGTGCTCGTCCAGCGGCAGGTCGGCGAGCGCGGTGAGCTCGCCGCGCTCGGCGTACCGGCGGGGGTAGTGGTGCAGCAGGTCGCCGACCGTGTGCAGGTCCATGTGCTCGGCCATCACCTTGGCGGTGGCGGCGCCGAGCAGTTTCTTGAGGGGTTCGTCGAGCGCGGGCACGGAACCCATTGCACACCACACCACTGACAGACGTCGCGGGGCGCGGGGAGAAGTCCCCCGTCCCGTGCCCCCGCTACTCGACCCCGATCAGCAGCGGCGGCGCGCCCTCGCCCGCCTGGTACGTGGTCGTGTCGACGGCCAAGTACGTGGCGCGGACGTGGCGTTCGAGGGCGGGGGCCAGGGCCGTCGGGGTGTCGGCGGCGGTGATGAGGGTGACGAGTTCACCGCCGGCGGAGAGCATGCGGTCGAGGACGGTGCGGGCCGTGGTGGTGAGGTCCTGGCCGATGACGGCGACGTCGCCCTCGATGAGGCCGAGGACGTCGCCGGCCTGGCAGACGCCGGCGGAGGTGAAGGACTGGCGTTCGGCGACGGCGAGTTCGGCGTAGCGGGTGGCGCCGGCGGCGGCGGTCATGGCGACGACGTCCTCGTCGAAGCGGCGCTCGGGTTCGTGGACGGCGAGGGCGGCGATGCCCTGGACGGCGGCGCGGGTGGGGATGAGGGCGACGCGGATGCCTTCGGCGCGGGCCTGTTCGGCGGCCGCGGCGGCGACGGTGCGCAGCTCCGTGTCGTTGGGCAGGAGGACCACCTCGTGGGCGTGGGCGCGGCGGATGGCGTCGGCGAGCTCGGCGCCGGTGGGGGGCTCGCCGGGGCGGGCGAGCAGGGTGGTGGCGCCCGCTCCGGCGCAGAGGCCGGCGAGGCCCTCGCCCGGGACGACGGCGACGATCGCGCGGTCGGCGCGCTCGGCCGGCCCGGCGGGCCGGGAGTGCTCGGCGGGCACGTCGAAGTGGGTGATGCGGATGCGGTACGGGCGTCCCGCCTCGACGCCGGCCTCGACGGCGGCGCCGGCGTCGTCGACGTGGACGTGCACGTTCCACAGCCCGTCGCCGCCGACCACGACCAGGGACTCGCCCAGTTCGTCGAGGCGGGCCTTCAGGCGGTCCACGGCGGAGTCCGGGGCTTCCAGGAGGTAGATCACCTCGTACGCGGGCCCGCTCGCGCCCTCGCAGGCGACGTCTTCCAGGACGGGGTGGTGCACGGGGCCGAGAGGGTGCTCCGGCGGTTCGCCCGTCAGCGTCTCGACGAGCGCGCCGAGCACCGCCACCAGGCCACGTCCGCCTGCGTCCACGACCCCGGCGCGTTCGAGTGCGGCCAGTTGCCCGGGGGTCGCGTCCAAGGCCGTGCGGGCCCCCTCGTAGGCCTTCCTGGCCACCGTCGCGAGCGCTCCGCCGGTCCCGCAGGAGTCGGCGGCGGCGCGGGCGACGGTGAGGACGGTGCCCTCGACGGGGTGGGCGACGGCCGAGCGGGCCGCGTCGGCGGCGCCGGCGAGGGCGCGGGCGAGGTGATCTCCGTCACCGCCGTCGGCGAGGACGGCGGCCATGCCGCGCAGGAGCTGGGAGAGGATCGTCCCGGAGTTGCCGCGGGCGCCGAGCAGCGCGCCGTGCGCCATGGCCCGTATGACCTCGGCCGCTCCAGCGCCCTCGGGGAGCTCGTCGACCGCCCGGGCCGCCGACTCCACCGTCAGGTACAGGTTCGTACCGGTGTCCCCGTCCGCGACGGGATAGACGTTGATGGCGTCGATCTCCTCGCGCTCCCGGCCGAGCGCCGCCAGCGCCCCTGCGCACCAGGATCGGACGGCTTCGGCGTCGAGGATCTGCGGGGCTCGCGGCGTCGGGTGGGGCAACGCGTGGTCCTCCTGTGCTCTGCGCTGGGTTCACCGCAGCGTAGACCCGGGCTCACCAGGGGCCCGGGGCGGGGGCCGGGCGGAACATGGTAGTTTCGTTCCACCGAAGCGGTCGTTGTATGCTGCTTCGGTTGCCCGGCACCGTCGGGCCATTCCCCCGGCAAACCACTTCAGATCCTAGATCCGATCCGGTGCGCCGGGTCTCACTGTAAATCTGAAGTCTTTGGAGTGACCCGTGGCTGCCAACTGCGACGTCTGCGGCAAGGGGCCGGGCTTCGGCAACAACATTTCGCACTCGCACCGCCGTACGTCTCGTCGCTGGAACCCGAACATCCAGCGTGTGCGTGCCGTGGTCGGTCGGACGCCGAAGCGGCTCAACGTCTGCACCTCGTGCATCAAGGCCGGCAAGGTCTCGCGCTAATTGGTGCTCCCCCGCGTCAAGCGGGGAAAGCCCCGCCGACGTTTCGTCGTAGCGCAGCCCTGCGGTTGCCTTGAAAGGCCGGTTCACCTCGGTGAACCGGCCTTTTGCCTTGCCCGGGAACGGTTACCGGGACCGCTGTCGCCAGGCGTGGTCGACCGGGCCGATGCCCGAGCCCAGCGCGAACCCCGCCGCGATCGCGCCCGTCACGTAGGCCTTCGCCTCCCGTACCGCCTCCGGCACCGCAAGCCCCTTCGCGAGGCCCGACGCCACCGCCGAGGCGAGCGTGCAGCCCGTGCCGTGCGTGTGCCGGTTGTCGTGGCGCCGGGCCCGGAACCAGTGCTCCTCGGTGCCGTCCGTCAGGAAGTCGACGGCCTCCTCGCCCGAGGCGTCGAGATGCCCGCCCTTGATGAGCGCCCAGCGCGGCCCGTACGCGAGGATCGCGTCGGCCGCCCGCCGCATCCCGTCCTCGTCCTCGACCACCACGCCCGTGAGCTGCGCCACCTCGTCCAGGTTGGGCGTGGCCACGGTGGCGGCCGGCAGCAGCTTCGTACGGACGGAGCCGAGCGCGGAGGCGGCGAGCAGCGGGTCGCCGTGCTTGGAGACGCCGACCGGGTCGACGACGACGGGGGCGGCGACGGAGCCGAGCAGTTCGGCCACCGTCTCCACCAGCGCGGCGGACGCCAGCATGCCGGTCTTGACGGCCTGCACGCCGATGTCGTCGACGACGGCCCGGAACTGGGCCCGTACGGCCTCCTCGGGCAGCTCCCAGGCGCCCTGGACGCCCCGCGAGTTCTGCGCGGTCACGGCCGTGATCACGCTCATGCCGTGGACGCCGAGCGCCAGCATCGTCTTGAGGTCGGCCTGGATGCCCGCGCCGCCGCCGGAGTCGGATCCGGCGACGGTCAGGACGAGCGGAGGCCGGGTGCTCACTCCGTACCGCCGAAGTGGTCCCAGCCGCCCTTGCTGTGCCAGGGCGCCCCGTCCACCGTCACCTGCGGCAGCGCGGACGGGTTGAGGACCTCGCCGATGACCTTCCAGCGGGCCGGCAGCTTCACGTCCGGCGGGAAGGTGGCGACGATCGCGTGGTCCTCTCCCCCGGTCAGCACCCACTGGAGCGGGTCGACGCCGACGGCCTGGCCGATGTCGTGCATCTGGGTGGGGATGTCGATGAGGCCGGAGCGCAGGTCGATGCGGACCTTGCTGGCCTCGGCGATGTGCCCGAGGTCGGCGATCAGGCCGTCGCTGACGTCGCACATGGCGGTGGCGCCGAGTCCGGCGGCGGCCGGGCCGGCGTGGTACGGCGGCTCGGGGCGGCGGTGGGCCTCGACGAAGGCGCGCGGGGAGCGGAAGCCGCGGGAGAGCACCGCGTATCCGGCGGCGGACCAGCCGAGCCAGCCGGTGTAGGCGACGACGTCGCCGGGCTGGGCGCCGCCGCGGGTGACCGGGTCGTGGTTGCGCAGGTCGCCGAGCGCGGTGATGGAGACCATGATCGTGTCGCCGCGGACGACGTCGCCGCCGACCACCGCGGCGCCCGCGACCTGACACTCGTCGCGCAGTCCGTCCATGAGTTCCGTGGGCCAGGTGACCGGGAGTTCGGCGGGGACGACGAGCCCGAGCAGCAGGGCGGTCGGGACGGCGCCCATGGCGGCGATGTCGGCGAGGTTCTGCGCCGCGGCCTTGCGGCCGACGTCGTACGCCGTCGACCAGTCGCGGCGGAAGTGACGTCCTTCGAGCAGGATGTCCGTGCTGGCCACCACCCGCCGGTCGGGGGCGGAGACCACGGCGGCGTCGTCGCCGGGGCCGATCCGCACCGCGGGGGTGGAGGTGAGCCGGGAGGTGAGCTCCCTGATGAGCCCGAACTCGCCCAGCTCTCCGACTGTGCCCTTCACCGCGTGTCACCTCGTGTCGTCGTGCCGGCCGCCGCGCCGCTCCGCCGCTCCTCGCCGTGCGGGTCGCGGGCCGTCACCGTGCCGGATACCGTCAAGTTAACCGTCAAGCCGACCGTCAACTTCTCATCTGCCTGCGCCACACCGCGGGCGCCTCCGGGCGCGGAGGTCTCCCCGCGGCCCGCGGCGACGCGGTACCGTGGCGTCTCTTTCTCCCACAAGATCCTCGTGGCCGCCCTGGAGGTTCCGTGGTACAGGCGTACATCCTTATTCAGACCGAGGTGGGCAAGGCGTCGACCGTCGCCGAGACCATCGCCAAGATCACTGGAGTCATCCAGGCCGAGGACGTGACAGGTCCCTACGACGTGATCGTCCGCGCCGAGGCCGACACCGTGGACGCGCTCGGCCGCATGGTGGTCGCCAAGGTCCAGCAAGTGGAAGGAATCACGCGCACCCTCACCTGCCCGGTCGTGCATATCTAGCCCCCGTCTACCCTTGGCCGGTGATGTCTTCCCACCGGCCCTTCGGCCTGTCCGCCTCCGCCGCCGCGGCCGGCGTCCTGCTGCTCGCCGTCACGGGCTGTTCCTCCGCGGACGCGAAGGCGTCGGTGGCGGTTCCCGGTCCTCCGGCGGCCGAGGCCGCCTTCTGCCGTGCGCTCGCGAAGGAGTTGCCCGACACCGTGGCGGGGCTGGAGCGGACCGGCACCGAGCCGGAGTCCGAGCTGACCGCCGCGTGGGGGGATGCGGCGATCGTACTGCGCTGCGGGGTCCCCCGGCCCGAAAAGATGAACGATCCGCAGGCGCAGGGGATCGACGCGAACGGCGTGAACTGGCTGTTCGAACCGCGCGAGGGCGACGGACCGCGCTTCACCACGACGTACCGGAAGACGTACGTCGAGGTGACGCTGGACAAGCGGTACGCGCACGATGTCGGCCCGCTCGCGGATCTCGCCGCCCCCGTGAAGAAGGCCGTCCCGCCCAGCCTCTGAGCGGGACGGTTCCCTAGGGGGTGTCTCGCCGATCATGCCGGGCTCGCGACGCCTGGCACCGCGCCTCGCCGCGTTGTCGTCAGTCGCCAACGCTCCGCGTTGACTCCCTCCTCCGCCTTGCGATGCACGGCACCAGACGCCGCTCCCTGATCCGGCCTGACCGACGAGACACCCCCTAGCGCAGGCCGGTGGAGCGGTTCAGCGCGGCCTGGATGAGCCGGTCGACGAGCTCCGGGTAGCTGACGCCGCTCTCCTGCCACATGCGCGGGTACATGGAGATGGGCGTGAAGCCGGGCATGGTGTTGATCTCGTTGATGACGAAGCCGCCGTCCTCGGTGAGGAAGAAGTCGGCGCGCACCAGGCCCTCGCAGGACACCGACTCGTAGGCGAGGACGGCGAGGCGCTGGACCTCGGCGGTGGCCTCGTCGCCGATCGGCGCGGGCACCAGGCCCGAGGCCGAGTCGATGTACTTCGCCTCGAAGTCGTAGAAGTCGTGGTCGGTGACCGGCGGGATCTCGGCCGGCACGCTGGCGCGCGGGCCGTCCTCGAACTCCAGGACGCCGCACTCGATCTCGCGGCCGCGGACCAGCGCCTCGACGATGATCTTCGGGTCGAAGCGGCGGGCCTCCTCGACGGCCTCGTCCAGGCCGGAGAGGTCGTCGACCTTGGTGATGCCGACGGAGGAGCCGCCACGGGCCGGCTTCACGAAGAGCGGCCAGCCGTGGTCGGCGGCGAACTCCACGATCTTCTTGCGGGCCGCGGCCGGGTTCTGCTCCCACTCGCGCGGCCGGATCACCTCGTACGGGCCGACGGGCAGGCCGAAGGAGACGAAGACGCGCTTCATGTACTCCTTGTCCTGGCCGACGGCGGAGGCGAGGACGCCCGCGCCGACGTACGGGATGCCGGAGAGCTCCAGGAGGCCCTGGAGGGTGCCGTCCTCGCCGTACGGGCCGTGCAGCATCGGGAAGACCACGTCGACCTCGCCGAGGGCCTGCGGCAGCGAGCCGGGCTCGTTGAGGACGACCTCGCGGCTGGCGGGGTCGACGGGCAGGACCACGCCGCCGGTCTCGGACTCGGCGAGCTGGGCGACGTCAGGCAGGACGCGGTCGGCGATCGCCATCCGCTCGGGGGCGTCGGCGGTCAGCGCCCAGCGCCCCTCCCGGGTGATGCCGATGGGCAGCACGTCGTACTTGTCCCGGTCGATGGCGCGCAGGACGGCACCGGCGGTGACGACGGAGATGGCGTGCTCGGAGCTGCGTCCGCCGAAGACGACGGCCACGCGCGGCTTGCGGGGGCTCTGGGTGTTCTCGCTCATATCGCGATGAGCGTACCCTGCGGCGTCCGAACTCCTGAGCGCCCCGCTCGTACGGCGCGCGTTCGGCTCAGCGCGCGCCCGTCCTCAGCGCCGCACCCGTCCTCGGCGCGCCTCCCGTCCTCAGCGCCGCTCGGCCTTGGCGCTGCGCGACATCAGCTCCTTGAGCGCGACGATCGGCGGCTTGCCCTCGTGGACGATGGACACGACCGTCTCGGTGATGGGCATGTCGACGCCGTGCCGGCGGCCCAGATCGAGCACGGACTCGCAGGACTTGACGCCCTCGGCGGTCTGCTTGGTGGCCGCGATGGTCTCCTGGAGGGTCATCCCGCGGCCCAGGTTGGTGCCGAAGGTGTGGTTCCGGGAGAGCGGCGAGGAGCAGGTGGCGACGAGGTCGCCGAGGCCGGCCAGGCCGGAGAAGGTCAGCGGGTCGGCGCCCATGGCCAGGCCGAGCCGGGTGGTCTCGGCGAGGCCGCGGGTGATGAGCGTGGCCTTGGAGTTGTCGCCGAGGCCCATGCCGTCGGCGATGCCGACGGCGAGCCCGATGACGTTCTTGACCGCTCCGCCGAGTTCGCAGCCGACGACGTCGGTGTTGGTGTACGGGCGGAAGTACGGGGTCATGCAGGCGGTCTGGAGCCGCTGGGCGACCGTCTCATCGGCGCAGGCGACGACGGCGGCGGCGGGCTGCCGGGCCGCGATCTCGCGGGCCAGGTTGGGGCCGGTGAGCACGGCCACGCGCTCGGCGGGGACGTCCGCGACCTCGGTGATGACCTCGCTCATCCGCTTGGCGGTGCCGAGTTCGATGCCCTTCATCAGGGAGACGAGGACGGTGCCGGGGGCCAGCTTCGGCGCCCATTCGGCGAGGTTCTCGCGGAGCGTCTGGGAGGGCACGACGAGGACGGTGAAGTCGGCGTCGCGGGCGGCCTCGGCGGCGTCGGCGGTGGCCGTGATGCCCTTGGGGAGTTCGACCCCGGGGAGGTAGTCGGGGTTGGTCCCGGTGGTGTTGATCGTCTCCGCGAGGGCGGCCCGGCGGCCCCAGAGGCTGACCTCGCAGCCCGCGTCGGCGAGCACCATGGCGAAGGCGGTGCCCCAGGATCCGTTGCCGAAGACGGCTGCCTTGGTCACTTCTTGCCTTCCTCGGCGGCCTTGCGGCGCTGCTCCTGGCGGGCCTTCTTGTGGTCGTACGGCTCGGCCGGGGCCTTTTCGCCGCGGACCTCCTCCAGGATCCGGGTGATCGCCGCCATGATCTCCTCGGTGGCCTCGCGCAGCACGTCGGGCGTGGGCTCGAGGTCGTGGAAGCGGGAGAGGTCGACGGGCGGACCGGCCTGCACGATCAGGGTCTTGCGCGGCCAGAGGCTGAGCTTGTTCTCCTTGGCGTACGGCGGCATCGCGAGGTTGGCGCCCCACTGGGCGACCGGGATGACGGGCGCCTTGGTGAGCAGCGCGACCCGGGCGGCGCCGGTCTTGCCGGCCATGGGCCACATCTCGGGGTCGCGGGTGAGGGTGCCTTCGGGGTAGAAGGCGACGCACTCGCCGCGCTCGATGGCGTCGACGGCGGACCGGAAGGCGTCCAGGGCGTTGGTGGTCTCGCGGTAGACCGGGATCTGGCCGGTGTTGCGCAGCATCGTGCCGACGAAGCCGCCCTTGAAGAGCGCCGCCTTGGCCAGGAAGCGGGGCACGCGGCCGGTGTTGTACTGGTAGTGCGCGTACGACAGCGGGTCCAGGTACGAGTTGTGGTTCACCGCGGTGATGAAGCCGCCGTCGGCCGGGATGTGCTCCGTTCCGCGCCAGTCCCGCTTGAACAGCACCACCAGCGGGGGTTTGGCGATGACCGCCGCCAGGCGGTACCAGAAGCCGATTCTGCGGCGGGACACTCGGACACCTTTCTCCGGACTGGTTCGCGGGGAGGGTCAAGTGTCGCCCCCCGCTCCTGGGCTGTCGAGGACACCGTACGCCCCGGGGCCCGGCCGGTTCGCGCGGGCGGGACGGAACTCCCGGGGCGCGGGCGGGCGAAATCCGGGCGGTGGGCGGGAGAAGAAGGGGCCGGTGGGAGGGAGAAGAGGGGCCGGTGGACGGGGGAAAAGGGGCCGGCGGGCCGGGCGGAGGCGGGAAGAATGGGGCCCGATGAAGAGCTACGCCGACGAGAGCGCCCACGAGGGCTGGTCGCTGGTCGTGCCCCTGAAGCCGCTGGCACGGGCGAAGAGCCGACTCGGCCCGGCGGTGGGCGGCCCGCTGCGACGCCGCCTGGCGCTCGCGTTCGCCGAGGACACGGTGGCGGCGGTGCTCGCCTGCCCGGCGGTACGGGATGTGGCGGTCGTCACGGACGATCCGGCGGCGGCCGGGGCGCTCGCGGCCCTCGGCGCGCGGATCGTGCCGGACCGGCCGGGCGCGGGGCTCAACGGGGCGCTCGCGCACGGGGCCCGTACGGTGCGGGCGGGGCGGCCGGGGGCGTGGGTGGCGGCGCTGAACGCGGACCTTCCGGCGCTGCGTCCGGCCGAGCTCGGGCGGGTCCTGGCGGTGGCGGGGCAATTTCCGCGGGCATTTCTCGCGGATGCTGCCGAAATAGGTACGACATTCCTCTCGGCCGGCCCGGGCACGGAATTGGAACCGGCTTTCGGAGGGGCTTCGCGACATCGGCATTTGTCGTCGGGCGCGGTGGAAATCCGGCTGGCGGGGGTGGATTCCGTACGCCGGGACGTGGACACCGGAGAGGACCTGGCGGCGGCCCTGGCGCTCGGTGTCGGGCCGCGGACGGCGGCCCGCTGGGTGGCCGCGACCGGGTAGCGGCCCGGGCCGGACGGCCGGATAGGCTGCCGTCCATGCAGGCGACCGCGTACACGTACGATCCCGAGACCCACAGCGGCAGTGTGCTGCTCGACGACGGCACCCCGGTGGAGTTCGGGGGCGACGCCTTCCTGGCGGGCGGGCTGCGGCTGCTCCGGCCGGGGCAGCGGGTGCGGATCGAGACGGAGGGCGAGGGTGCGGCCCTGCGGATCACGCTGGTGACGCTGCAGACGTTCTAGCGGCGTTCGTACCGCCGCTCGGACGGCCGCGCATTCGGCCGAAAATCTCCTTGTACGCGCCGCGGGCCGGGCTCCCCGACAGGGAGCCCGGCCCGGCGTATGAGCACGCGCCGCCTTACTTCTTCGCGGCGGTGGTCTTCTTCGCGGTGGTCTTGCGCGCCGTCGTCTTCTTGGCGGGCGCCTTCTTCGCGGTGGCCTTCTTCGCCGGCGCGGTCTTCTTGGCGGCGGTCTTCTTCGCGGCGGCGGCCGTGGTCTTCTTCGCGGCGGCCGTCGTGGTCTTCTTCGCCGCGGTGGTCTTCTTCGTGGCGGCCGTGGTCTTCTTCGCGGCGGCCGTCGTGGTCTTCTTGGCCGCGGCGGCGGTGGTCTTCTTCGCCGGGGCGGCCTTCTTCGCCGGGGTCGCCTTCTTCGCGGCGGCCTTCTTGGCGGTGGTGGCCTTCTTGGCCGCGGCCTTCTTCACGGTGGCGGCGGCGGCGCCACCCATGAGGCTGCCCTTCGGGGCCTTCTTGACGGAGACCTCGCCACCCTTGGGGAGCTTCTTCGAGCCGCTGACCAGGTCCTTGAAGCCCTGACCCGCACGGAAGCGCGGAACGGAGGTCTTCTTGACCCGCACGCGCTCACCGGTCTGCGGGTTGCGGGCGTAGCGGGCGGGGCGGTCGACCTTCTCGAACGACCCGAAGCCGGTGACCGAGACCCGGTCGCCGGAGACCACGGCGCGCACGATGGCGTCGAGCACGTGGTCGACGGCTTCGGCGGCCTGCTGGCGGCCGCCCAACTTGTCGGCAATCGCTTCTACGAGCTGCGCCTTGTTCACGTCTTCCCCTTCGGAGACTTTGCCAGAACGAAAGTGTTCAAGCTTTTTCGCACGTTAGGCATGTATATACCGCAAATCAAACACGAAACGGGCTAATCACCCTAGTGCCGCAACGCGAAAGAGCCGTTGCGGAGTTCCGGGCGTCAGTCGTCTTCAGGGAATCGACCCTCGTCGAGGTCCTTCATCAACCGGTCCAGACGCGTTGCCGCGTCCGTGATGTCGTGCTTCGCCGCGGCCGTCACGACCAGCAGCTTCCGGGACAGCGCCATCCTTACGCCCTCCGGGACTTGCAGTTCGCGCACCCTTCTGTGCGCTTCCTTCAATCGGGCGGCGACGGCCTCGTAGAGCTCGAGTTGGCTGTCGCGTTCCATGCACCGATTGTGCCATCTAGGGCGAGTTGTCGCCCGACCGGGCCTCAACAAGCGACTGCGCCCCCCACCGGGCGGTGGGGGGCGCAGTACTGGAAAAGCGCTGCTCAGACCGTAATTGTACGGGGCTTGAAGGCCGGTCGAGCTGCCTCGTAGGCGGCGATGTCCGCTTCGTTCTGAAGGGTGAGGCTGATGTCGTCCAGACCGTTCAGCAGCCTCCACCGGGCGTTCTCGTCGAGCTCGAAGTCGGCGTCGATCCCGGGGGCGAGGACCTTGCGGGCCTCCAGGTCGACGGTGACCTCGACGGTCGGGTCGGCCTCGGTGAGCTCCCAGAGGGCGTCGACGGTGGCCTGCGGCAGGACGACGGTGAGCAGGCCGTTCTTCAGCGAGTTGCCGCGGAAGATGTCGGCGAAGCGGCTGGAGATCACGGTCTTGAAGCCGTAGTTCTGCAGCGCCCAGACGGCGTGCTCACGGGAGGAGCCGGTGCCGAAGTCGGGGCCGGCGACCAGGACCGTGGCGCCCTGCCGCTCGGGGCGGTTGAGGACGAACTGCTCGTCCTTGCGCCAGGCCTCGAAGAGACCGTCCTCGAAGCCGTCGCGGGTGACCTTCTTCAGCCAGTGCGCCGGGATGATCTGGTCGGTGTCGACGTTGCTGCGGCGCAGCGGGACGGCGCGGCCGGTGTGCGTGGTGAAAGCTTCCATGGTTCCTCAGACCCCCGCGGTGGTGGCGACGTCGGACAGATCGGCCGGGGAGGCCAGGTGGCCCAGGACGGCGGTGGCGGCGGCGACCTGGGGGGAGACCAGGTGGGTGCGGCCGCCCTTGCCCTGCCGGCCCTCGAAGTTGCGGTTGGAGGTGGACGCGGAGCGCTCACCGGGGGCCAGTTGGTCGGGGTTCATGCCCAGGCACATGGAGCAGCCCGCGTGCCGCCATTCGGCGCCGGCCTCCTTGAAGACCTTGTCCAGGCCCTCCTCGACGGCCTGCAGGGCGACCCGGACGGAGCCGGGGACGACCAGCATGCGGACGTTCTCGGCGACCTTGCGGCCCTCCAGGAGGGCGGCGGCGTTGCGCAGGTCCTCGATGCGGCCGTTGGTGCAGGAGCCTACGAAGACGGTGTCGACCTTGATGTCGCGCAGCGGCTGGCCGGCGGTCAACCCCATGTACTCCAGGGCCTTTTCGGCGGCCAGGCGCTCCGAAGCGTCTTCGTACGAAGCCGGGTCGGGGACGTTCGCCGAAAGCGGGGCGCCCTGGCCGGGGTTGGTGCCCCAGGTGACGAACGGGGCCAGCTCGGCGGCGTCGATGACGACCTCGGCGTCGAAGACGGCGTCCTCGTCGGTCTTCAGCGTCTTCCAGTACGCGACGGCGGCGTCCCAGTCCTCGCCCTCGGGGGCGTGGGCGCGGCCCTTCAGATAGGCGAAGGTGGTCTCGTCGGGGGCGATCATGCCCGCGCGGGCACCGGCCTCGATGGACATGTTGCAGATGGTCATCCGGGCCTCCATCGAGAGCTTCTCGATGGCGGAGCCGCGGTACTCCAGGACGTAGCCCTGGCCGCCGCCGGTGCCGATCCGCGCGATGATCGCCAGGATCAGGTCCTTGGCGGTGACGTCCTCGGGCAGCTCGCCCTCGACGGTGATCGCCATGGTCTTCGGGCGGGCCATGGGCAGCGTCTGGGTGGCGAGCACGTGCTCGACCTGGCTGGTGCCGATGCCGAAGGCCAGCGCGCCGAAGGCGCCGTGCGTGGAGGTGTGGGAGTCGCCGCAGACCACGGTGGTGCCCGGCTGGGTCAGTCCCAGCTGCGGTCCCACCACGTGGACGACGCCCTGCTCGACGTCGCCCAGCGGGTGCAGCCGGACACCGAACTCCGCGCAGTTCTTGCGCAGGGTCTCCAGCTGGGCCCGGGAGACCGGGTCGGCGATCGGCTTGTCGATGTCGAGCGTCGGGGTGTTGTGGTCCTCGGTGGCGATGGTGAGGTCGAGGCGCCGCACCTGCCGGCCGTTCTGCCGGAGGCCGTCGAAGGCCTGGGGGCTGGTCACCTCGTGCAGCAGGTGCAGATCGATGAAGAGGAGGTCGGGCTCGCCCTCGGCGCGCCGGACGACGTGGTCGTCCCAGACCTTCTCCGCGAGTGTCCTACCCATCGCTTTCCCTCCGGCCGGCGGCGTGCGCCGGCACCCTAGAGACCCGTTTCGCGGGCCGTCGTGCGGCCGCACCTCAAGAGTGACAAGATCCTCGGAAAATTGAACTTGCGTTTCACAGAGTGAGACGCGAATATCGTTTCATGGACAACTCTAGCGGCGTAGGCGTTCTCGACAAGGCAGCCCTTGTCCTGAGCGCCCTGGAGTCCGGTCCGGCCACCCTCGCAGGTCTGGTCGCGGCGACGGGACTCGCACGACCCACGGCACACCGACTCGCCGTGGCACTGGAACACCACCGGATGGTGGCCCGCGACATGCAGGGCCGGTTCATCCTCGGACCGCGGCTGGCGGAGCTCGCCGCCGCGGCCGGTGAGGACCGCCTGCTCGCGACCGCCGGGCCGGTGCTGACGCATCTGCGCGACGTGACGGGCGAGAGCGCCCAGCTCTACCGGCGCCAGGGCGACATGCGCATCTGCGTGGCGGCGGCGGAGCGGCTCTCCGGCCTCCGGGACACCGTGCCGGTCGGCTCCACGCTGACCATGAAGGCCGGCTCGTCCGCGCAGATCCTGATGGCCTGGGAGGAGCCCGAGCGGCTGCACCGCGGCCTCCAGGGCGCCCGCTTCACGGCGACGGCCCTGTCGGGCGTACGGCGCCGCGGCTGGGCCCAGTCGATCGGCGAGCGCGAGCCGGGCGTGGCGTCCGTCTCCGCGCCCGTGCGCGGCCCCTCGAACCGCGTGGTGGCCGCCGTGTCGGTGTCGGGCCCGATCGAGCGCCTGACCCGCCACCCGGGCCGTATGCACGCCCAGGCGGTCATCGACGCCGCCGCCCGCCTGACCGAGGCCCTGCGCCGCAACGGCTGACCCTGCCCGCTTTCCCACTCTTCATCTGTACGTGTCCGGCCCACCGCTCCAACGCCGCAGCGGTGGGCCGGAGTTGTGTGTGCCCTCCGACACAGCGACTGCGACACGACAACGAAGAAGCCCTCCCCCGAAGGGAAGGGCTTCTTCTGTGTGTACCCCCGACCGGATTCGAACCGGCGCTACCGCCTTGAGAGGGCGGCGTGCTAGGCCGCTACACAACGGGGGCTTTGGATCATACGTTTCCGCAGATCCGAGCTGGTCTACCAGGACTCGAACCTAGACTAACTGAACCAGAATCAGTCGTGCTGCCAATTACACCATAGACCAATACGTGGTTAGACCAGCGTCGTACCCCCGACCGGATTCGAACCGGCGCTACCGCCTTGAGAGGGCGGCGTGCTAGGCCGCTACACAACGGGGGCCCTAGCGATCCTGCATCAGAGTCACCGGGAGCTACCCAGGTGATCCTGCGGGAAGGATCTGTACCCCCGACCGGATTCGAACCGGCGCTACCGCCTTGAGAGGGCGGCGTGCTAGGCCGCTACACAACGGGGGCTTTGTGGATGCCATCCACGGTTTGCAGATGAGCTCTGCGAGCTGGCCTACCTGGACTCGAACCAAGACTAACTGAACCAGAATCAGTCGTGCTGCCAATTACACCATAGGCCACCAGAACTTGATCACTTCGAGAAGGGATCCTGCTCGGCTTGCGCTTTCGGGGCTTTCCGGCCTTTCGGCCCGTTCCCCTCGGCGCAGGAAGAACATTACCCGAAGGTGGACGGTGCTCCAAAACGCGTATCCCCGAGCAGCACCCCGGGCAGCTGGTGGAGGTCCGTGATGCGGGTCAGCTCGGGCCTTCCGCCGGTGTCGGCGCGGTCCAGCCAGACCCCGAGCAGCCCCGCCTCGACGGCGCCGCGCGCGTCGGTGTCCGGCTGGTCCCCGACGTACGCCACCTGGTCCGGCGGCAACCCCAGGGCCGTACAGGCCGCGTGGAACGCCTCCGCGGCCGGCTTGGCCACCCCGAGCTCGGCGGCGCACAGAACGGCCTCGAAGCGGTCCCGTACGCCCAGCGCGCGGAGCTTGGGGTCCTGGGCGTGGATGCTGGAGTTCGACAGGACCCCGTGGCGGTAGTCACGGGCCAGCAGGTCCAGCACCGGCACGGCGTCCGGGAAGAGCTCCCAGGCGGCCTCGTAGTGCGCCACGTAGCGGTCGAACCAGCCGTCGGCCTCGTCCGAGGTCATCCCCGGCTGCTCCAGGAAGTCCCGCACCCGCCACCGCCGCTGCTCCTGCCAGTCGCCGAGCCCGGCCTCGTAGCGCCGCCAGTGCAGCTCCGTGAGCTCCTTCCAGCGCCCGAGGGCCTGGTCGACGGAGTCCCACCCGTCGACCAGGCCCTCGGTGGCCAGGTGCGCCCGCATGCCGGCGCGGTCGGCGCCTCCGTAGTCGAAGATCGTGTCGTCCACGTCCCAGAGGACGGCGCGGATGGTCATGGGACCGACGGTAGCGCCCGGGAACGCCTCGGGGGCGGCGCCCGGAGAAATCCGGTCGCCGCCCCCGGGGGCGTACGGGCTGGGCTCAGCCGGCGAGCTTCGCCAGGGCCGCGTCGATGCGGGCCAGGGTCTTGTCCTTGCCCAGGATCTGGAGGGACTCGAAGAGCGGCAGGCCGACCGTGCGGCCGGTGACGGCGACACGGACCGGGGCCTGGGCCTTGCCGAGCTTGAGGCCGTGGGCCTCGCCGGCGGCCAGGACGGCGTTCTTCAGCGACTCCGGGTCGTTCCAGTCGGCCTGGTCGAGACGCTCGCGGGCGGTGATCAGCAGGGCGTCCGAGCCCTCCTTCATCGCCTTGGTCCAGCTGGCCTCGTCCTCGACCGGCTCCTTCAGGAAGAGGAAGTCGACGTTGGCCGTGATGTCCGACAGGACGGTGAGGCGGGTCTGGGCGTACGGCGCGATGGCCTCCCAGGCGGCGCGGTCGAAGTCCTCGGGGGCCCAGTTGGCGTGCGGGGCGTTCAGCCACGGCTCGCAGGCCGCGGTGAAGTCCTTCACGTCCAGCATGCGGATGTGGTCCGCGTTGATGGACTCGGCCTTCTTGAGGTCGAAGCGGGCCGGGTTGGCGTTGACGTCCGCGATGTCGAACTTCTCGACCATCTCGGGGATGGTGAAGAGGTCCTGGTCGGCGGAGAACGACCAGCCGAGGAGCGACAGGTAGTTCAGCAGGCCCTCGGGGAGGAAGCCGCGCTCCCGGTAGAGGTTGAGGGAGGCCTGCGGGTCGCGCTTGGAGAGCTTCTTGTTGCCCTCGCCCATGACGTACGGCAGGTGGCCGAAGGCCGGGATCTGCTTGGCCACGCCCAGCTCGATCAGCGCCTTGTAGAGCGCGATCTGGCGCGGGGTGGAGGAGAGCAGGTCCTCGCCGCGCAGGACGTGGGTGATCTCCATCAGGGCGTCGTCGACCGGGTTGACCAGGGTGTACAGCGGGGCGCCGTTGGCGCGCACGATGCCGTAGTCCGGGACGTTCTCCGGGGTGAAGGTGAGCTCGCCGCGGACCAGGTCGGTGAAGGTGATGGTCTCGTCCGGCATCCGGAAGCGGACGATGGCCTCGCGGCCCTCGGCCTTGTAGACCTCGACCTGCTCGGCGCTCAGCTCGCGGCAGTGGCCGTCGTAGCCGGACGGCTTGCCGGCGGCGCGGGCGGCCTCGCGGCGGTCGTCCAGCTCGGTCTGGGTGCAGTAGCAGTGGTACGCGTAGCCGCCGGCGAGGAGCTTGTCGGCGACGTCCTTGTAGATGTCCATCCGCTGCGACTGGCGGTACGGCTCGTGCGGGCCGCCGGTCTCGGGGCCCTCGTCCCAGTCGAGGCCGAGCCACTTGAGCGAGTCGAGCAACTGGTTGTACGACTCCTCGGAGTCGCGCGCCGCGTCGGTGTCCTCGATGCGGAAGACCATGGTGCCCTGGTTGTGCCGCGCGAAGGCCCAGTTGAAGAGGGCGGTGCGGACCAGGCCCACATGGGGGTTGCCGGTCGGGGAGGGACAGAAACGGACGCGGATGTTCGCGTTAGCCACGCTTGATCACCCTGTTGGTGAGAGTGCCGATGCCTTCGATGGTGACGGCGACCTCGTCGCCGACGGTGAGGGGGCCGACCCCGGCGGGGGTGCCGGTGAGGATGACGTCGCCCGGGAGCAGCGTCATGGCCTCGGTGATGTGGACGACCAGGTCCTCGATGGAGCGGATCATGTCGCTCGTACGGCCGAGCTGTCGTTGTTCGCCGTTGACCGTGGCCTGGATGGTCAGGTCGCTCGCGTCGGCGATGCTCAGGCCGGTCTCGACCCAGGGACCCAGCGGGCAGGAGGTGTCGAAGCCCTTGGCGCGGGCCCACTGGGACTCGCGCTGCTGGACGTCGCGGGCGGTGACGTCGTTGGCACAGGTGTAGCCGAAGACGACGTCCTTGACGCGCTCGCGGGGTACCTCGCGGCACATGCGGCCGATGACCACGGCCAGTTCGGCCTCGTGGTGCAGCTCGTTGGAGAAGGAGGGGTACTCGATGGCGTCGCCGGGGCCGATCACGGAGGTGGTGGGCTTGAAGAAGGCCACCGGGACCTCGGGGACCTCGTTGCCGAGTTCCCTGGCGTGCTCCGCGTAGTTGCGGCCGATGGCCACCACCTTGTTGGGGAGCACGGGCGGCAGGAGCCGGACCTTGCTCAGCGGGACCTTCGTGCCGCTGAGCTCGAAGTCGGTGTACGGAATGCCCTTGATGATGTCGAGGACCAGGCCGCCGGACTCGACGGTTCCCTCGCCCTCGACCGCCCCGAAGGCGACGTTGCCGTCGATGGAGAATCTGGCGATGCGCACGAGTGCTGTCGCCCCTCACTTGCTACTGGCTGGGAGTCTGACGCTCCAGGCTAACGCGGCGGGAGGGGCCGACCGGCGGATTTACCGCCTGGTCGCGGACATACGGGACTTACTCGGCGGCGGAGAGGTACGCCGGGACGTACGGCGCCGGCGGGACCATCAGGACCGTGCGGCGCGGGTTGGCGGTCGTGCCCGGGAGGGCGGCGGCGTACTCGGGCTGGACGGGGCGGCCCAGCTGTGCGGCGTCCTCGAGGTGGGCGAGGGTCGAGCGGCGGGGGTTGGCCGTGGTGCGGAGTACGGGCGTCGTCTTCATCGCGGTGTCGGACCCTTGTCTGCGGTGGGGGGCGCCCACGCGGGCGCGCGGGTCTCCCATTCTGTAAAGCGTCAGGCTAAACATGCAATTCCCTTCGATTGCATGGCGGACCCAACGAACTACGTGTGAGTTTGCTCACCAATCAGGGAACAAAGCGGGCATTACGCTCCGCCACCCGAGGTGACCGAAACGGACATTCCTCCACTGAATGCTGTATTCCGCTCCTGATCATGGCGACTGGGACACCCCTCCCCCCTTGCCCCTTCGGAAGGATTCGCCCGATTCCTCCGTGATCATCTTCTACATGGGGTGACACGTCGTTCACACGTTGTCATCCCCTTCGCGCCACGCCCCACGGCCCTTGTTGGAGATCCGGCACTGTGCTGGAATTCCACGCACCGCCGCGGGTTTGAGGCCGGTGTGCAGGGGGCGCAACGCAGCGCCGGCCGAGTGGCGGGACTAGGGGGATCTGCGCCGGTCACCGACGACCACCACTGGGACGCGCCTGCGTCCCACGACGCCGACACCGTCTCTCCGTTCATCCGGAGGGACGCCTGGTCCAGAGGTTGCGACGCTAGTGCAGGGACGTTTCAAGAGGGATGGCACGGGCTCTTCCCAGGCCCGAAAGGGCCGAGGGGAAGCTCCGGCGGAGCAGGAGCCGCGTGCCGGGACCCAGCACGGTTCCCCGGCCTCGCAGCCGCAGCATGCTTCCGGCGGCCCCGGCAACTCCGGCGCTGACCGGAACGGCAAGGGCGGCAAGGGTGGCAAGGGCGCCAACCCGGCCAAGGCCGGCGGCTCCGACGGTGCCCGCGGCACGGCCGCGGACGCCGCCAGCGAGCACGCCCCGCTGCCCAAGCTCAACTCCGAGGCCCAGGTCGGGCCCCGAATAGCCCTGCGCAACTGGCGCATCTCCACCCGCCTGGTCGCCCTGCTGACCCTCCCCGTGGTCGCGGCGACCAGCCTCGGCGGCATCCGCATCAGCGAGTCCCTGCAGGACATGGACCAGCTGGACCAGATGCAGCTGCTCACCCGGCTGACCAAGGAAGCCACCAACTTCGCCGAGCAGCTCCAGCAGGAGCGCGACCTGTCCGCCGGTCCGCTGGCCAACGGCAAGGACCCGAGCGACTACCAGGTCGCCAACCCGCGGAAGAACACCGACCGCGCGTACCGGGCGTTCCTGGAGGCCACCAAGGAGATCCCGGCCACCGAGGACGACGAGTCGCTGCGGAGCATCCGGCAGAACGTCAACCAGATCGCCTCGCAGGTCAGCCAGCTCGGCACCATCCGCGTCAACGCGTTCAAGCAGGACGGCACCGCCCACTCGGTGACCGTCGAGGCGTACAGCCGGCTGATCCGCTCGCTGCTCAGCCTGTCCCAGGACATGGCGCAGGCCACCAGCAACCCGGAGATGATCAAGCGGACCCGCGCGCTCGCCGCGTTCTCGTCCGCCAAGGAGTACGCCTCCATCCAGCAGGCGATCATCGCCTCCGCGCTGCCGCCGAACGACAGCAAGCCCGCCAACCTCCAGCTCGGTGACCGCCTCTACGGCGAGGCCGCGTTCACCAGTGAGGGCGTCGAGCTCAAGTCCTTCCAGGCGATCTACGAGTCGGCCGGCGGCGACGCCGCGGAGCTGACCGCCTCGCTGACCAACGGCAACCCCTCGATCGAGGCGGCCGACAACTACTCGCAGCGGCTGCTGAACTCCAGCCGCGGCCTGCCGGACGTCAAGCGCGGCCACCTGAACTTCACCGACGAGTACGGCACCAAGATGCGTGCCATGAAGACCATCGAGGCGACGCTGCTCGGCGAGATGGAGACCAAGGCGCGCGAGCTGCGCCAGGAGTCGCAGCGCGACGCCATCATCAACGGTGCGCTGATCCTCCTCGTCCTCGGCGTCTCGCTCGTCGGCGCCTTCGTCGTGGCCCGGTCCATGATCCGGTCGCTGCGCCGGCTCCAGGACACCGCGACCAAGGTCGCCCAGGAACGCCTGCCCGAGCTGGTCAAGCAGCTCTCCGAGGCCGACCCGCAGGACGTCGACACCTCCGTCGAGTCCGTCGGTGTGCACTCCCGCGACGAGATCGGCCAGGTGGCCGCGGCCTTCGACGACGTGCACCGCGAGGCGGTCCGCCTCGCCGCCGAGCAGGCCCTCCTCCGGGGCAACGTCAACGCGATGTTCACCAACCTCTCGCGCCGTTCGCAGGGCCTCATCCAGCGTCAGCTCTCGCTCATCTCCGAGCTGGAGTCCCGCGAGGCCGACCCGGACCAGCTGTCCTCGCTGTTCAAGCTCGACCACCTCGCGACGCGCATGCGCCGTAACGGTGAGAACCTCCTCGTCCTCGCCGGTGAGGAGCCGGGCCGTCGCTGGACCCGTCCGGTCCCGCTGGTCGACGTGCTCCGCGCCGCCGCGTCCGAGGTGGAGCAGTACGAGCGCATCGAGCTGGCCTCGGTCCCCGCGACCGAGGTCGCCGGCCGCGTCGTCAACGACCTCGTGCACCTGCTCGCCGAGCTGCTGGAGAACGCCACCTCGTTCTCCTCGCCGCAGACCAAGGTCCGGGTCACCGGTCACGCGCTGCCCGACGGCCGCGTGCTCGTCGAGATCCACGACACCGGCATCGGCCTCTCCCCCGAGGACCTCGCCGCGATCAACGAGCGGCTCGCCTCGCCGCCCACCGTGGACGTCTCGGTCTCCCGCCGCATGGGTCTGTTCGTGGTCGGCCGCCTGTCCCTGCGGCACGGCATCCGGATCCAGCTGCGCCCGTCCGACTCGGGCGGCACCACCGCGCTCGTCATGCTCCCGGTCGACGTCGCCCACGGCGGCAAGAAGCCGGCTCCGAAGGCCGGCCAGGCCGGCCAGGGCGCCGTCCCGCAGGGCCGGATCTTCGAGGGCGGACCCGTGGCCCAGACCGTGGTGGAGATGGAGCGTGGCTTCCTCTTCATCATGTCCGTCTCCGACGGCTCCTCGATGG
>NZ_JBSGIW010000087.1:0-33150 GCF_053605265.1 Streptomyces sp. NPDC003943
GGGGGTGGGGGGGGGGGCCCCCCCCACCCCCCCCCCGCAGGGTTCTCGTTCCCCGGGGCTCCCCCTCCCGGGCTTTGGGGCCCCCCCCCCACCGGGGGGTGCGGGGGCCCGCCCCTTTGCGCTGCTAGTCGGAGGCGAGCCGGTCGCCGAAGGCGGCGGCGCCGAGAATGTCCCTGCGGGGAACGCCGTGGACGACGACCTGCAGGTCGGGCATGCCCTGGAGCGGGGTGAGATCCAGCGCTCCGCCGTCCGGCTGCGTCTCCACAGTGAGGTACCTGAGCGCCGGCGCCTCGGCCAGTGGGCTGAGGTCCGTCCCGAGGGGCCAGTCGGCGATGACCATGCTGAGGAGGCGAGAGCAGTCCAGGGAACGCAACACGTCGAGGTCGACGGGCGTCCCCACGAGGCCCAGATAGGTGAGGGGCCGGTCGCCAAGGTGCTGGACGAGGTCGTTCCCCGTGAAGTCGCCCAGGAGCAGGAAACCGGTGGCTCTGGGAATGTCGTCGACCAGCTCTAGCTGCTGCATCGTTTCGACGACCAGACTCTCTCCCTCCGGTACGTGGACCAGTACGTCCCGCGCGAAGGCGGCGGTCGGGAACGCGCTCCATCTGCTGACGAACCAGTCCGTGTGGCCCGCTTCCGCGAACGCCCGGGCGTACGGCAGGGCCTCGGCGCCACCGACCGAGGAGATCAGCCCGGTGACCATGTCGATGGTCTCGGGGGTGATCTGCTCCGGCCTCGGCAGCAGCGGCAGGACCCATCCGCCCAGCCGCGCCAGCTGAGCCATCTGCTCCGTGCTCCGCGGCGGAATCACCGACCGCACCGCCTTCTCCACCCGCCGCCGCAGCCCCTCCTCCAGCCACGCCGCGTGCTGCGCGCACAGCGCCGCCAGCACGTACAGCGTCGTCTTCAGGTCCCGCCTCCGCGTCGCGGAGCCCGCCTCCAGCAAGCCTGACACCAGAACCGGCAGTTCACGCCGCTTGCAGTGGCCGGCGGCCAGCAGCAGCACGTCGTGCCACTGCTGGTCGTACGCGTGCTGGAGCATCTCGCGCGGCTGGTCGTCCTCGACGAACTCCTTCGCCGCCAGGAAGTCCTGGAAGGTGCGGTGGGCGAACTGGAAGACGTCCTCCGTGCGCTCCTGGAGGAGGCCGCTGCGGTTGATCAGGTGGGTGAGGATCTCCTCCGGGGTGCCCTGGGCCGCGACGCGCGGCATGCCGGGGAGGGTGCGGTCCAGCTGGTGGAGGGCCTGGTCGCGGGTGAACTCGGTCTGGCCGCCGCGGACCAGCCAGGCGGCGAGGCGCTGGAGGAGCTGCTGGTGCTCCTCGACGGACATGCGGATGCCGTCGGGGGCGTCGACGCGGCGGCGTTCGTCGCGGTGGCCGAGGAGCATGGCGAGGGCGGAGTCGTACAGCTCCCAGCGGGTCTCGGGCAGGAAGCCCTCGCGCAGCCGGTGCAGGGCGCAGATGACGGCGCAGAGCAGGGGCGTACGGGCGAGCTCGGCCAGGTTGGGGTTGTGGCGGAACTGCTGGGCGAGGTCGCGTTCGAGGTCGTCGAGGGCGGCCCGGTCTCGTCCGTCGGCGTCGAGCCGCGCCGCCTCGTGCCACGCGGTGACGAAAGCCTGGATGTCCTCGCCCCGCAGCGGGAGGAGGGTCAGCTCCTCGAAGTTCTCCGCGCCCAGCCAGTCGGGGGCGACGGCGTGCGGGCGTACGGTCGCGACGCAGCGGGTGCGCGGGTAGCGGGCCAGCAGCCGGCTGAGCCAGGCGTGGGCGTCGTCGCGGTCGTCCTGGGTGACCTCGTCGAGGCCGTCGACGAGGAGCAGGGCACGTCCGGCGGCGAGGACCCGGCCGGCCCAGCCGTCCGGGGCCGAGTCGATCATGAGCCCGGCGACCTCGGGCAGCTCGGCGGGGGCGGGGAAGCCGGAGCCGCGGGCGCGCAGGGAGCGCAGCGGGACGAGGAAGGGGACGAGGCCGTTGAGCTCGGCCAGCTCGGGGCCGAGCGTGCCGGCGGCGGCGTGGGCGGCCAGCCACCACATGAGGGTGGTCTTGCCGGCGCCGGCGTCACCGCGCAGCAGGACACGGGGGCGGGCGGCGAGCAGGTCGTCGATCCTGCGCGGTACGGGGACGCTGTCCCGGTCGCGGGTGCTGGCCTCCAGGGAGAGGTAGGCGGTGTCGAGGTCCCACTCGGAGGCGCGCTTGCCGAGCTCGTCGAGGCCGAAGAGCCGGGTGCGGCGGTAGGCGGCGCCGACGGCTTCGGCGTACTCCTCCTCGTAGGGCCGGTCGCCGGGGTGGGTGGCGGTGACGGGCAGCGGCGGGGCGAAGTCGTCGGGGAGCCAGCGGTACGCCTCCTTGTCGGCGAGGAGCGCCGTGAGAGGGAGGCATTCGAGGCGGCGGTGGCCCCGGCCGCGCGGTACGGCGCGGACGATGCCGAGGAGTCCGTCGTCGGCGTAGACGGGGGCGCCGGAGAGGCCGGCGAGTGGCGAGGGGCCGTCGGCGATCTCGGTGGCGGGCGGGCGGTCGAGCTCGACGGTGAGGGTGTGGCGCAGGAGCCCGGCCATGGGCAGGACGGTGCCGGTGAACTGGTCGAGGTCCGGTCTGCGCTCCTCGTACCGCTGGATGCGGGGGAAGCCGAGGATCACGCAGCCCGGGATCGGGCGGTCGGTGGCCACCTTGCTGAGCCGGGGGGTGGGGCCGAGGCGCTGCTCGCTGACCAGCAGGGCGGCGTCGAGCCGGTCGTCGGACCAGACCACCCGTAACTTCTGGGGTTCCCGGTACGGGCCGGCCACCGTGGCGCTGTGGGCGCCGCCGATGACGTGGGCGGCGGTCAGGACCACGTTCCGGGCGAGGAGCACTCCGGTGCCCTGCTGTCTGCCCTGGACGGCGAAGACGAACTGGCTGCTCCTCACCGGCCCTCAGCCCCGGTGGCGGTCCCGGTGCCGGGGCCGTCGAAGTCCGACAGGTCCGTTTCGTCCTCGTTCCCCACCAGCCAAGCCGCCCCCGTCGCCGCGTTCCGAGGCCTGAGCGTGAAGGAGACCCGGTGGGTCTCGCCGCGGGTGCGGGAGGCGTCGGCGCCCGCCTCGACGACCCACGCCTTCACCTTGGTGCCGCCCTTGAGCTCCTTGCGGAGTTCGATCGTGAACTCCATCTGGATGTCGCCGACCTCGAAGGCGACGGGGTGGCCGGTGGCGCGGTTGGCGGCGTCGACGAGCTGGTCGCGCACGGAGGCGATGGCGTCGGCGAGTTCGATCTCGGTCATGGGATGGAAGCTAGCGCCGCCGAGAGGGGGCCGGAGTGGGTTCCGAGGGCTTCGGTTGCGTGACCCAGGTCGCATTCGGGCCCCCCGTGTCGTGACAAGGCGCACAGGCGTTTTCGGCGGTACTAGCCGGAATAGTGGTGTGATTCCGGGATGAATCGGGACGTTCACGGGTCAACCATCGGGACCTTGGTCCCGTCCGCTCGCGCGGCGGAGAGGGTGCGGGCTCCCGGGCGGCCGGGGCGGTCGCGACATGGGGTTAAACGGGTCTACGCGGGTCAACTTTTCGGGTGTCCCGTCCGGTTTCGTACCGGCTTGGCGGCGCCGTCAAGAACTGAACGAGCGCGGAGATCGCTACGACGCAATGTCGTAGTTGGGGTGTTTTGGCCGGGCTGGGGGTCCGGGTTACCAAGGATGAGCAAGCCCGGCGCCGACCACCTCGTGCCGGGTCCCGTTCTGTCCGGAGGTTCTCCCCCGTATGTCGAAGCGCGTCACGAAGCCCAGCATCCGTACCACCGCCGTCGCCCTCGCCGCCGCGGGTCTGGGAGCGTCGCTGGTGGCCGGTGCCGGCTCCGCGTTCGCCGCCGAGGGCAAGGCCGCCGTCGCGGGCACTACCAACATCGCCGCGTCCGCCGCCGTCGCCCAGCAGGCCGCCGTCCAGGCCAATGTCGCCGCCCAGGTCAAGGCCGCTCAGGTCAAGGCCGCCCAGGTGAAGGCCGCCGCCGCCAAGGCCGAGGCCGCCCAGCTCAAGGCCGCGCAGCTGAAGGCCGCCGCCGCCAAGGCGCAGGCGAAGACCGTGGCCGCCAAGAAGGCCGCCTCCTGGGTCAAGCCGGTCAGCTCCTACGCGCTGTCCGCCACCTTCAACCAGGGCGGCGCCATGTGGGCCCACAAGCACTCCGGCCAGGACTTCGCCGTCCCGGTCGGCACCCCGGTCCACGCCGCGGCCGCCGGCACCGTCGTGAAGGCCGGCCCGTACGGCGGCGGCGACGGTCCCGCGTACGGCAACGCCATCGTGATCAAGCACGCCAACGGCACGTACTCGCAGTACGCCCACCTGTCGAAGATCAAGGTGAACATCGGCCAGAAGGTCTCCGCCGGCCAGCGGATCGCCCTCTCGGGCAACACCGGCAACTCCTCCGGCCCGCACCTGCACTTCGAGATCCGCACCACCCCGAACTACGGCTCCGCCGTGAACCCGGTCGCGTTCCTGCGCGCCCACGGCGTCACGGTCTGACGCCCGAGCTGACGCCCCGAGGGGCTCAGCGGCCCTGCTGGGCCTGCTCGATCAGATCGAGGGCGACCTCGAGGACGGCTTCCTGCTTCTCCTCGGGGTCGCCCTCGACGTTGTTCATGAAGAACGTCCCCGCGTGCAGCGTGAAGATCGCGCTGACGCAGCGGACCTTGTCCGTCATCACCGAGCCCGGCTCCTGGAGCAGGTCGTTCAGCGCGAGCATGCGCTCCTTGAAGGTGAGCCCCACGCTGAGCTTGCTCACGGCCGCCTGGTTCTCCTGCATGAAGCGGAAGAGCGGGGCCGCGTTGAGCAGCGCCACCTGGTAGCGGCGCAGCACCTCGCGCTTGGTCTCCAGGGTGCTGGGCTGCTCGCGCCCCCACTCGATCAGCTCGTCCATGGGACGGGTGAGGTCCTCGAAGATCCCGATGAGGATGTCTTCCTTGGTCTTGAAGTGGTAGTAGAGGGCGGCCTTGGTGACGTCGAGGCGTTCCGCGATCTCGCGCAGCGAGGTCTTCTCGTAGCCCTGCTCGGCGAAGAGCTCGAGGGCCACGTCCTGGATGCGCTGGCGGGTGTTGCCTCGGGCCTGGGCCATGGTCTCTCGCTTCCACAACAATACTTACTTGACGACCGGCAAGTTACGGGTCTACTTTCCCCAGTGTAGTAACTAGCCGGGCGGCAAGTAAGGGAAGACGGGACATGGCGACGAAACCGATAGCTCAGACAGCCGAGGGGGAGACGGAGCAGCAGGCGCCGGCGCAGGCACAGCCGCGCAGCGTCCGGGTCGTCCTCCTCGCCCTCATGATCGCGATGCTCCTCGCGATGCTGGACAACATGATCATCGGCACCGCGATGCCGACGATCGTCGGCGAGCTCGGCGGCCTGGAGCACCTCTCCTGGGTCGTCACCGCCTACACCCTGGCCACCGCCGCCTCCACCCCGATCTGGGGCAAGCTCGGCGACATGTTCGGCCGCAAGGGCGTCTTCCTGGGCTCGATCGTGCTCTTCCTGATCGGCTCCGCGCTCAGCGGCATGGCCCAGGACATGGGCCAGCTCATCGGCTTCCGCGCCGTCCAGGGTCTGGGCGCCGGCGGTCTGATGGTCGGCGTCATGGCGATCATCGGCGATCTGATCCCGCCCCGTGAGCGCGGCAAGTACCAGGGCATGATGGCCGGAATCATGGCGCTCGCCATGATCGGCGGCCCGCTCGTCGGTGGCTCCATCACGGACCACTGGGGCTGGCGCTGGGCCTTCTACATCAACCTGCCGCTCGGCGTCGTCGCCCTCGGCATGCTCGCCACCGTGCTCCACCTGCCGAAGAAGGAGCGCGCCGCCGGCACCCGGATCGACCTCCTCGGCGCCGCTCTGCTGACGCTCGGCATCACCGCGATCGTGCTCGTCACCACCTGGGGCGGCACCGAGTACGCCTGGGGCTCGGCCACCATCGTCGGCCTCGCCGTCGGCGGCGTCCTCGCCCTCGCGGCCTTCCTCTTCGTCGAGACCCGCGCGAGCGACCCGATCATGCCGCTGCACATCTTCCGCAGCCGCAACTTCACCCTGATGTCCGTGATCGGCTTCCTCACCGGCTTCGTGATGTTCGGCGCCGTGCTGTTCCTGCCGCTGTTCCAGCAGTCCGTGCAGGGCGCCTCCGCGACCAACTCCGGTCTGCTGCTCCTGCCGATGCTGCTGTCGATGATGGTCGTCTCGCTGGTCGTCGGCCGGGTCACCACCAGCAGCGGCAAGTACAAGATCTTCCCGATCATCGGCGGCGCGCTCATGGTCGTCGGCCTGTACCTGCTCTCCACGATGGACACCGGCACCACCCGCTTCACCTCCGGCGTCTACATGGCCGTGCTCGGCGCCGGCATGGGCTTCCTGATGCAGATCACGATGCTCGTCGCGCAGAACAGCGTCGAGATGAAGGACATGGGCGTCGCCTCCTCCTCGACCACCCTCTTCCGGACCCTCGGTTCGTCCTTCGGCGTCGCGATCATGGGCGCCCTGTTCAACCACCAGGTCCAGCACGAGATGGCCGCCCGCGGCGGTGCCGGCGGTTCCCAGCTGACCGAGCGCTCGGCGCAGCTCGACGCCGCCAGCCTCGCCAAGCTGCCCGCCGCGCTCCGCGAGGCGTACCAGCACGCGGTCGCCGCCGGCACCCACTCGGCGTTCCTGGTCGGCTCGGCCGTCGCCGTGCTCGGCTTCGTCCTCGCCTTCTTCGTCAAGGAGGTCGCGCTGCGCGGCGCCGGCCTCACGAAGAAGGACGGCGCGGCGGAGGACAGCGCCCCGAAGGTCGCCGAAACGGTCTGACCTTCCCGCTCCGCGCAACGGCCCCCGGTGTCCTGTGGACGCCGGGGGCCGTTGTCGTGGGCCGACTGTCAGTGGCGCGTGTCACGCTTTGGTACGTGGAGACCAGCACCCGCGCGGGTGCGCGCCCGGCCCTGCTCCGCCGGCTGCGCCTCGCCAAGGACGTCATGGACCGCGACTGGGCCGAGCCGCTCGACCTGGACGCGGTGGCGGCGCGTGCCGGCTATTCGCGCTTCCATTTCGTACGGGTCTTCAAGGCGGCGTACGGGGAGACGCCCGGCCAGTACCTCTCGCGCCGCCGCGTCGAGCGGGCCGAGGAGATGCTCCGCACCGCCGATCTGACCGTCACCGAGATATGCACCCTGGTCGGCTTCAGCAGCCTCGGCACCTTCAGCACCCGGTTCAAGCAGCAGACCGGACTCAGCCCGAGCGAGTACCGCGCCCGGCACGTGGGGCGCGGTACCGCGCTCATACCCGGCTGCTTCGCGCTGCTGTACGCGGGCGCGTTCCCGGGACGGCGCCGCCCCGACGGCCGGGACAACGGTTTCGAGGACAGCGGTTCCGGGGACCGCCGCTCCCCGGACCGCCGCTCCCAGGACCGTCGCGCCGAGGACCGCAATTCCGGAGAAGCAGGCTGAGAGGAGCGCTGCCTACGGTGGACGCATGATCAAGGGACTGGGCATCACCACCGTCTGGACGCTCGACCAGGAGCGCACCAGGAAGTTCTTCACCGAGAAGCTCGGCTTCGAGGTCCGGGACGACGTCGCCATGGGCCCGATGCGCTGGGTCACCGTCGGCGCCAAGGACCAGCCGGACGTCGAGCTGGCCCTGATGAGCCCCGACGGGCCTGCCATGGACGAGGAGTCCGCGACGGCCCTGAAGACGCTCATCAGCAAGGGCGTTCTGGGCGCCGGGGCGTTCCGCACCGACGACTGCCGGGGGGACTACGAGACCTTCAGGGCGAGGGGGGTGGAGTTCGTACAGGAGCCGAAGGAGCGCCCGTACGGGATCGAGGCGATCTTCCGCGACGACAACGGCAACTGGTACTCGCTGACCCAGCGCAGCGAGGAGCTGGACTTCTCGAAGGAATTCGGGAGCCCGCCCGAGCGGTGACCGGTACGGCTGATCAGTCCGTCAGCCGCAGCACCGGGAAGCTACCCGTGTCCGTCGGGGCGTGCTCCGGCAGCCAGAGCACGGCGATCGCGCCGCCCGCCCCGTCCGGGGTGCCCTCGGGGGCCGCGTTGCGGAAGGTCAGCCGGGCGCCGAGGACCCGGGCCTGGCCGGTGGCGATGGTCAGGCCCAGGCCGTGGCCCTGGCCGGCGCGGTCGCTGCTGCCCGTACGGAAGCGGCTCGGGCCCTCGCGGAGCAGCGCCTCGGGGAAGCCGGGGCCGTGGTCGCGGACCCGGACCACCCGGCCTTCGACGGTGACCTCGACCGGGCCCCTGCCGTGCTTGGCGGCGTTGGCGAGGAGGTTGCCGAGGATGCGTTCCAGGCGGCGCGGGTCGGTGTTGACCCAGGACTCGTGGACGACCCGGATCACCGCGTCCGGGTCGAGCGCCCGGACCCGCCGCTCCACGAACTCGCCGAGCGCGATCTCCTGCAGCTCGGCCCGCTCGGACGCCCCGTCGAGCCGGGCCACCTCCAGGACGTCCTCGACGAGGGTCCGCATGGCCTGCGCCCGGTCCCGTACGAGTTCGGTCGGGCGGCCCGGCGGCAGCAGCTCGGCGGCCGTGAGCAGCCCGGTGACCGGGGTGCGCAGTTCGTGCGCGATGTCGGCGGTGACCCGCCGCTCGGCCTCGATGCGCTCGTTCAGGGCGTCGGTCAGCGCGTCGATCGCCCGGGCCAGCTCGTCGGTCTCGTCCCGTACGACGCCGCCGATGGCGTCCCGGACCCGGAGGTCCGTGTTGCCCTGGGCGACCCGGCCGGCCGCCGCCGCGGCCTTGCGCAGCCGGCGCGAGAGCTGGCCGCCGATGAGCACGCCGAGCGCGCAGCCGCCGAAGACCACCGACACGGAGCCGATGATCAGGGCCCGGTCCAGGTCCTTCATGATCGTGGCGCTGCGGTCGGCGAAGGGCACGTGCAGCGAGAGCACGTCGCCGTTGGCGAGTGGCACGGCCGCCCACACGTCCGGCGGACCGCCGTTGTGCTCCTGGACGTAGGTGCCGCGGCGCTTGTCCCGCATCAGCTGGTCGAGCTGGGGCGGCAGCGCCGGGTCGTTGATCTTGGTGCCGAAGCGCGGCTCCTTCGGCTTCGACGTCTCGTACACGCGCTGGGCGAAGAGCAGCCGCCACATCTGCACGTCACGGGCGTTGTCGAGCATGGAGACCCGGGCCGCGTTGTGGACGACCAGGCTGAGCGTCACGGCGATGAGCGCGCCGACCGCCGCGATCGCGACGGCGATCTTCCAGCGGACACCGGTCCGCAGACCGCCCGCCCGCAGACCGCCCGCCCCCGCGCGGATACCGCTCGCCCCCGCCCGCAGACCGCTCGCGCCGGCCCGCAGACCGGCCGCCCCGGCGCGGAGCCCGCTCGCCCGCGGTCCGCTCTCCCGCCCCTTCAGCTCCACGGGCCGGTCAGCCCTTGAGCTTGTAGCCGAAGCCGCGGACCGTCTCGATCCGGTCCTGGCCGATCTTGGTGCGCAGGCGCTGCACATGGACGTCCACCACCCGGGTGTCGCCGCCCCAGCCGTAGTCCCAGACCCGCTCCAGGAGCTTGTCCCGGGACAGCACCGTGCCCGGCGCCGACGAGAACTCCAGCAGCAGCCGCATCTCGGTCGGGGTGAGCGCGACGGGCGCGCCGGCCCGGCGCACCTCCATGCCCTCGGTGTCGACCTCCAGGTCGCCGAAGGCGAGCACGCCGCCCGTGGCCGCCGCGGCGGTCCCGTTGCCGTCGCCGGCCTCGCCCGCGTGGTTGAAGCGGCGCAGCACGGCGCGGATCCGGGCCATCAGGACGGAGCCGTCGAAGGGCTTGGTGACGTAGTCGTCCGCGCCGGCCTCCAGGCCGAGGACGACGTCGATGGAGTCGGCCCGCGCCGACAGCATGATCACCGGGACGGTCGACTCGTCGCGGATCCGCCGGCACAGGCTGACGCCGTCCATGCCGGGCAGCATGACGTCCAGGAGCGCGATGTCGGGCCGGTCGGCCCGGAAGGCGTCGAGACCGGAGAGCCCGTCGGGCATGGCGGTCACCGTGAAGCCGTCCCGCTCCAGGGCGAGCTGGGTGGCCTCACGGATGACGTCGTCGTCCTCGACGAACAGGACATGGGTCTCGGCCATGGGTGGTGGTGCCTTCCGCGTACGCGCTCGGTGGGGGGTCGGATCGGGGTGCCGAAGCGGGGAGGGGGCTAGCTGGACGGAGCCGGCGCGGGCTCGGTGCCGTCCAGTCCGCCGTCCCCGACCGCCTTGCTGAAGTCGTTGTGCACCCAGTCGTGCTGGCTGAACCTGTTCCCCGTCCAGCGGTACGTGATCACGTCCTCGCCCGAGGGGTACGCGACCGGGTCGCCCTTCGCGTACACCTGCCTGGTGACGATCAGGTCCCCGCGGTCGATCGTCCCGTACACCGCCGCGTCCTCGGCCATGAACACGTTCGTGTACTTGTCGTTCTCCTCGCGGTACACGTACGTGCCGATGCCGACCGCGTCGCCGCAGTTCATCACGTTGACGACGACGTCGGGTGTGCCGGAGTTGGTGAGGTTCCCGTAGGAGGTGTCCACCGGGTAGACGTCCGCCGTGCACGGCTTCAGGTCGGACTTCAGCCGCTCGCCGATCTTCGGGTCGTTCTTCAGCAGGGCGATGGGATCGACCCTCGGAGGGGCCTGTTTGGAGTACTCGCCGGCCGCGTTCGACGACGAAGGGGCCCGCGGGGCCGTCGACGCGACCTCGTCGGAGCGCGCCGCGCCCTCGTCGCGCGAGCCGGTGCCGCCGGTCGAGCAACCGGCGACGAGCACGCCGACGGCGGCGAGCCCGGCCATCGCCGTGACGCTCGCCGCCCGTTCCCTGGGTCTGGCACTCAGGCCGCGCACCGCTCCTGCTTCCGCTCGTCGCCTCGCCGTCCGGCCACGGTCGTCACCGCCACCGACCGGTCCGTCCGCTCCAGGACACCCGTGTCCAGCGCCCGGGTGTCGCCCTCGGCGGCCCGGCTCTCCAGCTCCTGGCGCAGTCGGGCCAGGGCGCGGTGGAGCGTGCTCTTCACCGTACCGGTCGACATGCCGAGCGCGGCAGCGGTCTCCTCGGTGCTCATCTGCTCCCAGTGGCGCAGCACCACCACGCTGCGCTGCTTGGGCGCGAGCACCTTCAGGATGTCCATGAGCAGGGCGCGGTCGGCGTGCTGCTCGGTCGGGTCCTCGACCCGCGCGTCGGGCATCTGCTCGGTCTCGGTGGGGACCTCCTCCAGCCTGCGGGCCCGCCACCACTCGGTCCGAGTGTTGATCATGACCCGGCGGAGGTAGGCGTCCGCGAGCGACTTGTCGGCGATGCCGTCCCAGCGCCCGTACGTGCGGACCAGCGCGGTCTGCAGCAGGTCCTGGGCGTCGACCGGGTCGGGCACGAGACGACGGGCACTGCGCAGGAGCGCGTCCTGCCGTGTGCGTACGTACTCCTCGAAATCGAGCACCTCGCCGAGCGTCTCGCCGTGCGCCATCCCGAACCGCCTCCGATCCCCGTGACCAGACCCAACAGACCTGTTTCCGTTACGTCGAAGACGCTACGGAGCGCTTGTCACGGGGCTGTCCGGGCGAGCCGTCGGCGGGCGCACGGCTGTCCATCGGTTGTGTAACAGCGACGGATCCGGAGGTTTCGGTTCGGGCTCCGGGGGAGAAGGGCGCTCAGCCCAGCGGGAGCCGGTACCGGCCGCCCTCCAGCGGTTCGACCAGGCCGTCGGCGACCAGGCCGTCCAGTGCCCGGGCACGCTGCACAGGCTCGTCCCAGACCGCGTCCAGGGCGGCCTGTTCGACCGGGTCCACGGCGTCCCGCAGGACGGCGAGCAGCTTGCCGCGCACCTGCCGGTCGGTGCCCGCGTACGTCTGGCCGCGGCGCGGCGGACCGTCGTGAGCCGGCTTGCCGGCGAGCAGCCAGGCGCAGCGGTCGGCGAGCGGGCAGCGCCCGCAGTCCTCGTTCTTCGCCGTGCACACCAGCGCGCCCAGCTCCATCGAGGCCGCCGCCCAGCGGGCCGCCGTCGGCTCGTCGTCGGGCAGCAGGGCGCGGGCGAGCCGGCGTTCGGCGGCGGTGGTGGCGTTGGGCGGGTACTGCACGCCGGTCGCCGCCCGCGCGAACACCCGGCGCACGTTCGTGTCGAGCACCGGATGGCGCTGCCCGTACGCGAACGAGGCCACGGCCGCCGCCGTGTACTCGCCGATCCCGGGCAGCGCGAGCAGCTGCCCGTGGTCCTTCGGCACGTCCCCGCCGTGCCGCTCCGTTATGGCGACGGCCGCCGCGTGCAGCCGCAGCGCGCGGCGCGGATAGCCGAGCCGGCCCCAGGCGCGGACGGCCTCGCCGGGCGCCTCGGCGGCCAGGTCGGCGGGGCGCGGCCAGCGCGCCAGCCACTGCTCGTACACCGGGAGCACCCGGACGACCGGGGTCTGCTGGAGCATGAACTCGCTGACCATCACGCCCCACGCCCCCGCCTCCGGGTGGCGCCACGGCAGGTCGCGGGCGTGCCGGTCGAACCAGGCGAGGACGGGCCCGTGCAGCTCGCCGGGCGCGTGCGGCTCGCCGGGCGCGGCGAGGTCGGAGGAGCGCGCGGTGGACGGCGCGACGGGGGTCTCGGGGGTGGTGTGGATGGAAGTCATGGCACTTCCGATCCTGGCATGCTCCCGAGTCGATCAGTACGCGCCGTGGCGTGCGCCTCCGGGGCGCGCGGAGGCACGAACGCGCGGACCGCGCCCCACGCACCACATGACTGCGCTGCTCCGGCTGGACCGGGCCGTGTCGACCAGGGCCCTGGCCGGGCGGCGGGCCGCCTTCATGACGACGAACGCGACCAGGGCGCCGGACAGCAGGCCGACCGTCACGTCGTGCGGGTAGTGGACGCCGACGAAGACCCGGGAGAAGGCCATGAGCAGGGCCATCGGAGCGGTCAGCCAGACGATCCCGCGCCACGACAGCGCGAGCGCCACGGCGGCGGCCCCGGCGATCGCGGAGTGGTTGCTGGGGAAGGACCAGTCGCCGTGCGGCGGGCAGGCGACGAGCGAGGCGGGCGCCCCGGCGACCGCGCGGCACGGCCGCTCCTCGTCGACCAGAGACTTCAGCGCCTCGCTCACCACGTAGCCGAAGGCGGTCGCGAGCGGGGCGAGCAGCGCGAGTGCCATCGCGTCGGCCGACCCGCGCCGCATCCGCCACCAGCCGGCCACGAACAGCACCCCGAAGAGCAGCAGCCCGAGCTCGGTCCACACCTCCGCGATCTTCTGGAACCAGTGCGGGGTGGAGTGGGCGAAATCGAGGATGTCGAGATACAGCCCGTCGGTGAGGTGAGGGAGGTTGTCCATGGTCGACGACGTTAACCCGCTTCCGGAGCGGCTCGCTCCGGACGAAGGGCGACAGCCCTCCCCGACGAAAGCGGGGAGTGCCCCGGACGTCACGGAACGTGCCGGAGACAACGCGGACGGCGCCCGCGGAGTTTGCGCCCCGGACCGGAGCGCGTCCCGGATGTGATCATCGGCAAAACTTGGCGTCTGGGGCGGCATGGGGGGCGGGAGTTGGGCCTGATCTCTCGTAAGGTTCGTGACGTGGGATCACTGCGCAATCCGGTCGGGCCGCTTCCCTCCTCCATCTACTGGCGTCGGAGGGCCGTGGCGCTGTGCCTGGTTGCCCTGCTCGCGCTGATCGCCGCCTGGGCTTTCACGTCCGGCGGCGGAGGCGGCAAGAAACCGGACGACAACGCCAACGGCTCCTCGCCCGCGCCGTCGATCACCCCCGGCCCCTCCGGCTCCGGTCCGGCGATCAGCCAACACCCGGGCGGACGCGACGAGTCGGGCTCCGGCTCCGGCTCCGGTGACACCGGGGGCGGGGACGACGCCGGCAGCGGTGCGGGCGGCGGCGACGGCGGTACGGACGCGGGCGCGGACTCCGGGACCACCGGCGGCAAGAACGGCGACACGGACGGCGCGGGCGGTGACGGCGGGGCCGGCACGGGCGCCGGACAGCAGGTTCCGGCCAATTCTCCGCTGCCGAACTGTGCACCCGGCGCACTCCAGTTGAAGCTCACGGGCGCCAAGAACGCCTACGACCCCGGCGAGAAGCCGCGCTTCAAGCTGACCGTCACCAACACGACCGGCGCCGACTGCAAGACCGATCTCGGCCCGAAGAACGCGGTGTTGACGGTCCGTGACACCACGGGCGTGCTGTGGTCCTCGAAGGACTGCCCGCAGCCCGCGACCCCGCTCTTCCTCAGGGTCCCGGCACACGCCACGATCACCCACACCGTGGAGTGGGACCGCCGCCGCAGCGCCCCGCAGTGCGCGACGACCGCCCCGGCCGGCCAGGCCGTCGGCCCCGGCAACTACCTGGCGGAGGCGTCGGTGCCGGGGGCGCGGGTGACGCCGGTGTCCTTCCAGCTCGCGAAGGACTGACCGGTCGGCTCGGAAGAACGAGGCCCCGGGACGGCGATCCGTCCCGGGGCCTCGGCGTATGCGCACATGGTGGCGGACTAGACGTACCGCTCCAGGATCGACGACTCCGCGAGCCGCGACAGGCCCTCGCGGACGCTGCGCGCCCGCGCCTCGCCGACGCCGTCCACGGTCTGCAGGTCGTCCACGCTCGCCGCGAGCAGCTTCTGCAGCCCGCCGAAGTGCTCCACGAGCCGCTCGATGATCGCGCCCGGGAGCCGCGGCACCTTGGCGAGCAGCCGGTAGCCGCGCGGCGAGACCGCCGAGTCCAGGGTCTCCATGGAGCCGCTGTAGCCCATGGCGCGGGCCACTATCGGCAGTTCGAGCAGCTCGGCGTGGGTCAGCGCGTCCAGCTCGGTCAGCGCCTCGGCGACCGTGCGCGAGCGCTTGGCCGTCGGCTCCGGCACGTAGTCACGGATGACGAGCTCGCGCTCCGGCTCCACGCCCGCGATCAGCTCGTCGAGCTGGAGCGAGAGCAGCCGGCCGTCGGTGCCCAGCTCCACCACGTACTCGGCGATCTCGGTGGCGATCCGGCGCACCATCTCCAGGCGCTGCGCCACGGCCGTCACGTCCCGGACCGTCACCAGGTCCTCGATCTCCAGGGCGGAGAGCGTGCCGGCCACCTCGTCCAGGCGGAGCTTGTAGCGCTCCAGGGTCGCCAGGGCCTGGTTCGCGCGGGACAGGATCGCGCCCGACTCCTCCAGGACCCGGCGCTCGCCGTTCACGTAGAGGGCGATCAGGCGCATCGACTGCGACACGGAGACCACGGGGAAACCGCACTGCTTGGAGACCCGGTCCGCCGTGCGGTGCCGGGTGCCGGTCTCCTCGGTCGGGATCGACGCGTCCGGGACCAGCTGCACGCCGGCCCGCAGGATCTTGGAGATGTCCTTGTCGAGCACGATCGCGCCGTCGAGCTTGCACAGCTCGCGCAGCCGGGTGGACGTGAAGTCGACGTCGATGACGAAACCGCCGGTGCACATCGACTCGACGGTCTTGTCCATGCCGAGGACGATCAGACCGCCGGTGTTGCCGCGGAGGATGCGTTCGAGCCCGTCGCGGAGGGCGGTGCCGGGGGCGACGGCACTGAGCGACGCACGCATCAGTGCCTCGTTGTCCTTGGCTGCCACTGCACTCCTCCGGCTCGTACGGATGGGCGAGACCAGGGCAAAGTCTAGCGACACCGCCCCGCAGCCCTCCGCGACCAGCCGAGCCCGTCCGGGCGGCACCCGCCCTTCCGCCGCCCTTTCCCTCGCCTTCCCGTCGCCTTCCGCCGCCCTTCCGGCGCCCTTTCCCTCGCCTTCCGCCGCCCTTCCGGCGTGCCTCCGCTACCCCTCGGCCCCCTCGGAAGCCCTTGGCCTGCGACTGCGCGGCAGCACCCGCAGGGCGTCGCCCATGTCCGCGACCTCGATGACCTTCATGCCCGGCGGCACCTTCCCCGGGTCGCCCGGGACCAGCGCGTGCGTGAACCCGAGCCGGTGGGCCTCCGCGAGCCGGCGCTGCACGCCCGTCACCCGGCGCACCTCGCCCGCGAGCCCGACCTCGCCGATCGCGACCAGGTTCTTCGGCAGCGGGGTGTCGCTCGCGGCGGAGGCGAGCGCGAGGGCGATGGCCAGGTCGGCGGCCGGCTCGGACAGCTTCACGCCGCCGACGGTCGCGCTGTAGATGTCCCGCTTGCCGAGCGCGCTGATCCGGCCGCGCTGCTCCAGCACGGCCAGCATCATCGACACCCGGGAGGTCTCCAGACCGGAGGTGGTCCGGCGCGGCGACGGGATCTGCGAGTCGACCGTCAGCGCCTGCACCTCGGCCACCAGCGGCCGGCGCCCCTCAAGGGTCACGGTGAGGCAGGTGCCGGGCACGGCCACGTCACGGCGGGTCAGGAAGAGGCCCGACGGGTCGGCGAGCCCCGTGATGCCCTCGTCGTGCAGCTCGAAGCAGCCGACCTCGTCCGTCGCCCCGTACCGGTTCTTCACGCCCCGGACCAGGCGGAGCCGCGCGTGCCGGTCGCCCTCGAAGTGCAGCACCACGTCCACCAGGTGCTCCAGGAGCCGGGGGCCGGCGATGGCGCCGTCCTTCGTCACATGGCCGACGAGCAGGGTCGACATGCCCCGCTCCTTCGACGCCCGGATCAGCGCGCCGGCCACCTCGCGGACCTGCGCCATGCCGCCCGGGGCGCCGTCGATCTCCGGCGAGGCCACGGTCTGCACCGAGTCCAGGACGAGCAGCGACGGTTTCACCTCGTCCAGATGCGCGAGCACGGTCGACAGGTCGGTCTCGGCCGCCAGATACAGGTGGTCGCTCAGCGCGTTGATCCGGTCGGCGCGCAGCCGGACCTGGCTCGCGGACTCCTCGCCCGTCACATAGAGGGTGCGGTGCTCGTCGCTCGCCGCCTTCGCCGCCACGTCGAGCAGCAGCGTAGACTTGCCGACGCCCGGCTCGCCCGCGATCAGCACCACCGCGCCGGGGACGAGACCGCCGCCGAGCACCCGGTCCAGCTCGTCGACACCGGTGCTGCGGGCGGTCGCCTGCCGCCCGTCGACCTGCCCGATCGGCAGTGCGGCGGAGGACACCCGCCCGGCGGCGGTGGTCCGCACGGCGGGCGTGCCGTACTCCTCGACCGTCCCCCAGGCCTGACACTCGGGGCACCGGCCGAGCCACTTCGCGGTCTGCCAGCCGCACTCGGTGCAGCGGTAGGACGGCCGGTCCTTGGCGGTTTTGGTACGAGCAGCCATGCCGCACACGGTAGCGGGAGCCACTGACAACCCCGCCCCGACCGCCCCCGCCGCACCCGTGCTCCGGCCCGCCTCCCGGCTCGTGTCCCCTTTCGAGTGGTCGCTTCACCCGTATGGATTAAAAGCGCGCAAGCGGTGCGAAGACCCCCCTCCCTCCTGCCTACCGTCGCCGGGTGACGAGCAGCAGGCTGGAAGACACAAGGGAACACCCCACCCGCCCCTCCGGCGGCCCCCGCACCCTCGGCCAGCGGCCGCCCGCCCGGTACGAGGAGTACCTGGACGGCCTGTTCACCTACTGCCTCTCGGTGCTCTGCGACCACGACACCGCCACCGCCGTCCTCGGCGACGTCCTCGCGATCGCCGAGCGGCACCACGGCCGCTGCCCCTCCGACGAGTCCGGCCGCCGCGCCTGGCTGTACGCGCTGGCCCGCTGGGCCTGTCTGCGCAGCCTCGGCGAGCAGCGGAGCCGGCGGCCGGGCGGCGCGCACACCGGCCGTCCCGCCGTGGCCGAGCCGGAGCCGCCGCGCGTGGCGCCCGAGGTCGCCGAGCGGCGCCGGGCCGAGCTGGCCGCGCTCGCCTGGCCGGAGGCGGCCGGCACGACGCCGGAGCAGCGCGAGGCCCTGGAGCTGGCGGTACGGCACGGGCTCGGCCACCGCGAGGTCGCCGCCGTCCTTTCGCTCGACCCGGTCGCCTGCCGTGAGCTGCTGCAGTCCGCGGCCTGCGAGGTGGAACGGACCCGGGCCGCGCTCGCGGTCGTGGAGACGGGCGACTGCCCGACCGTGGCCCGGCTCACCGGCGACCACCAGGTGCTGCTTTCCGCGGCCCTGCGCGCCGAACTGGTACGGCACGTCGACGACTGCCCGCGCTGCCGCCGGGCCGCCGAGCGCGCGGGGGCCGTGGCGCCCTGGCCGGGCGCCCCCACCGCCGTCCGGCTGCCGATCGTGGCGGCGCCGCGCGCCGCCGCGTACGTGGCGATGCTGCACGTCCCGCGCGCCCGGGCCGGGGCCCCGCGGTTCGGGCCGACGGGCTTCCCGATGGACCCGAAGGACCACGCGGCGCGCCGCGACCGGATGCGCACGCGCGCCGTCACCACGACCGTCGTCGCCGCGGTCGTCGCCGCGCCGGTGCTCGCGCTGTGGGCCTCGTACCGCGGTACGCCGGTCGCGGGGGAGGGGCAGGACGCCGCCCGGATCAGCGCGCGGGACGCGGCCGAGCCGGGCGCCGCGCAGTCCGGCGGTACCGACGGGCGCCCGTACGAGCGCTACGAGAACACCGGCAACGCCCGTACCACCCCCGACCCCCGCTTCACCCGCGGCAGCCGCGCCCCCGACGTGACGGTCGAGGTGATCAGCCCCGGCGCGCCCGCCACACCGACCCTGCCCAGGCAGCCCGCGCCGGCCAGGATCGCCGTCGCCGCGCGCGGCAGCGGTGGGACGACCCTGCTGACGCTCACCAACGAGGGCGGGCAGCCCGGCGATTGGGCGCTCTGGTCGGACGCGCCCTGGCTGTACGTGAGCCGGGCGTCGGGCACGCTGCGCCCCGGCGAGTCGGTCACCGTGCGGATCTTCGTCGACCGCGCCCGCGAACCGGCCGGCGCCTGGAGCGCGCGGGTCGGCGTCAACCCGTCGGGCGCGGTGGTGCGGATCGGCGGCTACGGTGCGACCCCGCCGCCCCCGACGACGACCGAGCCCACGTCCCCGCCGCCGAGCACGACGGACCCGACGACCCCGCCGCCCACCAGCGAGCCGCCGACCACTCCGCCGCCGTCGACGACGGACCCCACGACCGACCCGACGACACAACCGCCGACGACGGACCCGACCACGGACCCGACGCCCGCGCCGAGCGACTCTTCGTCGACGGGCGGGTCACCGACGAGCACCGACCCGGCCCCCACGAGCAGCTAGACGGCCGGATCGGCGGGGTGCGGCGCCACCAGCGGCAGCTGCGACGCCAGCCGCGCCTCGCACAGGCCGACGAGCACCTCGTACGCGCCCTCGCCCATCATCTCGACGAGCTCCGGCTTGTACGAGACGTACACCGGGTCCTTGCCGACGTGCGCCGAGCTCGCCGTCGTGCAGTACCAGTGCAGGTCGTGGCCGCCCGGGCCCCAGCCGCGCCGGTCGTACTCGCCGATCGACACCTGGAGCACCCTGGTGTCGTCGGGCCGGTCGATCCAGTCGTACGTGCGCCGCACCGGCAGCTGCCAGCAGACGTCCGGCTTGGTCTCCAGCGGCTCCCGGCCCTCCCGCACGGCCAGGATGTGCAGCGAGCAGCCCGCGCCGCCCGCGAAACCGGGGCGGTTCTGGAAGATGCAGGAGCCCTGCCAGCGGCGGGTCTGCCGGTCGCCGTCCTCGTCGACCTGCACCCAGCCCGTGTCCGTGCCGACGTCGTGGAACTGCCACAGCTCGGGCGTGAGCCGGGCGACGTGCTCCGCGACCCGCTTCTCGTCGTCCTCGTCGGAGAAGTGCGCGCCCAGCGTGCAGCAGCCGTCGTCCGCGCGCCCCTCCTGGATCCCCTGGCAGCCGTTGCCGAAGATGCAGGTCCAGCGGGAGGTGAGCCAGGTCAGGTCACAGCGGTAGACCTGCTCCTCGTCCTCCGGGTCGGCGAACTCCACCCAGGCGCGCGGGAAGTCCAGTCCCTTCTCGTCGGGCTCCGGGTCCGCGGCGGCGCCCGCGGCCTTCGCCCGCTTCTTCACGGCCTTCACCGACTTGGCGGCGTGCGCCACCCTCGCCTGCTTGGCGGCGTCCGCCGAGGCGTCCTTCGAGGACTTCGAGGAATTCGAGGCATCCGTCACGGTCGGGTCCGTGCTGTCTTTGCCCGGCTTGACCTTTTTCGTCTTTGGCACAAGACCAAGCGTATGCGGGCGCGCGCAGTAGCGTTTCGTCCATGAGACTCGGAGTCCTCGACGTCGGTTCGAACACAGTGCACCTGCTGGTGGTGGACGCCCACCCCGGCGCCCGCCCGCTGCCCGCCCACTCCCACAAGGCGGAGCTGCGCCTCGCCGAGCTCCTCGACGAGCGCGGCGCCATCGCCGAGGCGGGTGTCCGGCGGCTCGTCGCCACGGTCCGCGACGCGCTCACCGCCGCCGAGGACAAGGGCTGCGAGGAGGTGCTGCCGTTCGCCACCTCGGCGGTGCGCGAGGCCAGCAACGCCGACGCCGTGCTCCACCAGGTGTACGAGGAGACGGGCATCGCGCTCCAGGTGCTCAGCGGCGAGGAGGAGGCCCGGCTCACCTTCCTGGCCGCCCGCCGCTGGTTCGGCTGGTCCTCCGGCAAGCTCTTCCTCCTCGACATCGGCGGCGGCTCCCTCGAAGTCGCCTTCGGCATCGACGAGGAGCCCGACGCCGCCGTCTCCCTGCCGCTCGGCGCCGGCCGCCTCACCTCCGGCTGGCTCCCCGGCGACCCGGCGGACCCGGCCGACGTGAAGTCGCTGCGCCGCCACGTCCGCGCGCAGATCGCCCGTACGGTCGGAGAATTCAGCCGCTTCGGCTCCCCGGACCATGTCGTGGCCACGTCCAAGACCTTCAAGCAGCTGGCCCGCATCGCGGGCGCGCCCGGCTCCGGCTTCGGCCTCTACGTACAGCGGAACCTGTCGCGGAAGTCGCTGGAGGAGTGGGTGCCGCGCCTCGCCGCGATGACGGTCGCCGAGCGCTCCGCCCTGCCCGGCGTCTCCGAGGGCCGCGCCGCCCAGCTCCTCGCGGGCGCGCTGGTCGCGGAGGGCGCGATGGACCTCTTCGAGGTGGAGGAGCTGGAGATCTGCCCGTGGGCGCTGCGCGAGGGCGTGATCCTGCGGAGGCTCGACCACCTGCCGTAACGGCGTCGCGCGAGGGAGGGGCGACCGGTGCGGGCTGCAGGTGACGGGTGCGGCACCCCCCCCGCCCGGCCCCGCCCCGCCCCGGTCGTGGAGGTGACCGGAACCACGCTCCGCCCCCCAGGCCCGCCCCGTACCCTGTCTCCGTGGCAGAACCAGTGGTGCGCATCCCGGATGCGAAGGTCGCCCTGTCGACGGCCTCGGTCTATCCGGAGTCGACGGCGACGGCCTTCGAGGTCGCCGCGCGCCTCGGTTACGACGGCGTCGAGATCATGGTGTGGACCGATCCGGTCAGCCAGGACATCGAGGCGCTGCGCCGGCTCTCGGACCACCACCAGGTCCCGATCCTCGCCGTGCACGCCCCCTGTCTCCTGATCACCCAGCGCGTCTGGTCGACCGACCCGTGGGTCAAGCTCCAGCGCGCGCAGGCGGCGGCCGAGAAGCTCGGCGCGTCGACCGTGGTCGTGCACCCGCCGTTCCGCTGGCAGCGCCAGTACGCGCGGGACTTCGTCACCGGCATCTGGCGGATGGCGGACGAGACGGACGTCCGGTTCGCCGTGGAGAACATGTACCCGTGGCGGTACAAGGACCGCGAGATGCTCGCGTACGCCCCCGAGTGGGACGTCACCAAGGCGGACTACCGGCACTTCACGATCGACCTCTCGCACACCGCGACCGCCCGCACCGACACCCTCGCCATGGTCGACCGCATGGGCGACCGGCTCGGCCACGTCCACCTCGCCGACGGGCGCGGCTCGGCGAAGGACGAGCACCTGGTCCCGGGCCGGGGCAACCAGCCGTGCGCGGAGCTGCTCGAGCGGCTCGCGCACATCGGCTACGACGGCCACGTCGTGATCGAGGTCAACACCCGGCGCGCGATGTCCTCCGCCGAACGCGAGGCCGATCTCGCCGAGGCGCTGGCCTTCACCCGGCTGCACCTGGCGGCCGCCTCGCGGGGCACGCACGCGTGAGCGACGGTTCGACGGGCGGCGCTCCCCGCCGCCGCGGCCGTCCCTCCCGCCGGGCCGCGGACGACGGCGGACCTGGCGCGCGGCAGCGGATCCTGGAGGCGGCGCGGGAGCTGTTCGCCGAGAAGGGGTACGACAAGACCTCCGTCCGCGGCATCGCGAAGGCCGCCGGGGTCGACCCGGCCCTCGTGCACCACTACTACGGGACGAAGGACGAGGTCTTCGCGGCGGCGATCGAGGTGTCGTTCGAGCCGGCGGCCGTGGTCCCGGCGATCGTCGCCGGCCCGCGCGACGCGATCGGCGAGCGCCTGGCCCGCTTCTTCATCGGCGTCTGGGAGAACCCGGCCACCCGCGCCCCGCTCCTCGCGATCATCCGGTCGGCGCTGACGCACGAGGCGGCGGCGAAGGTGCTGCGGGGCTTCGTGCTGCGCCGGCTCCTGGAGCGGATCGCGGGGGAGCTGGACGTACCGGAGCCGAAGCTGCGGGCGGAGCTGGCGGCCTCGCACATGATCGGGATCGCGATCCTGCGGTACGTGATCCAGGTCGAGCCGCTGGCGTCGGCGGACCCGGAGGAGATCGTGGCGCAGGTGTCGCCGACGCTGCAGCGCTACCTCACGCAGCCCTGACCGCGAAACCGCGCCGCTGACCGCGAGCCGCTGACCACGAGCCGAACATCCGTCTCGTATAGCGGACGCGGTTGTCCGGATCTTGGAGTCGAAGCGTACGCTCGACTGCAAGCACACCCGTCACGAGGAGCGAGCGACGATGCCCGAGCTGAGGTCCCGCACAGTCACCCACGGCCGCAACATGGCGGGCGCCCGCGCCCTTATGCGCGCCTCCGGTGTACCGGGCGCGGACATCGGACGGAAGCCCATCATCGCGGTGGCGAACTCCTTCACCGAGTTCGTGCCCGGCCACACCCACCTCCAGCCGGTGGGCCGGATCGTCTCCGAGGCAATCACGGCCGCCGGCGGCATCGCCCGCGAGTTCAACACGATCGCCGTCGACGACGGCATCGCCATGGGCCACGGCGGCATGCTCTACTCCCTGCCCTCCCGCGACCTGATCGCCGACAGCGTGGAGTACATGGTCGAGGCGCACTGCGCCGACGCCCTGATCTGCATCTCCAACTGCGACAAGATCACCCCCGGCATGCTGATGGCCGCCCTGCGCCTGAACATCCCGACGGTCTTCGTCTCCGGCGGTCCCATGGAGTCCGGCCGCGCCACGCTCGTCGACGGCACCGTCCGCACCCTCGACCTGGTCGACGCGATCTCCGAGGCCGTCAACGACAAGGTCTCGGACGAGGACATCCTCCGCATCGAGGAGAACGCCTGTCCGACCTGCGGCTCGTGTTCCGGCATGTTCACCGCCAACTCGATGAACTGCCTGACCGAGGCCATCGGCCTCTCCCTGCCCGGCAACGGCTCCGTCCTCGCCACCCACACCGCCCGCCGCGCGCTGTACGAGAACGCCGCCCGCACGGTCGTCGACATCACCCGTCGCTACTACGACGAGGACGACGCCTCCGTCCTGCCGCGGAACATCGCCACCCGCGCGGCCTTCGAGAACGCCATGGCCCTCGACATCGCCATGGGCGGCTCCACGAACACGATCCTGCACCTGCTCGCCGCCGCCCAGGAGGCCGAGCTGGACTACGGCCTGAGCGACATGAACGAGGTCTCGCGCCGCGTCCCCTGCCTGGCCAAGGTCGCCCCGAACGTCGCCCCGCGCGGCACGTACTACATGGAGGACGTGCACCGGGCCGGCGGCATCCCCGCCATCCTCGGCGAGCTGCACCGCGCCGGCCTGCTCAACGAGGACGTCCACGCCGTCCACAGCCCCTCCCTCGCCGACTGGCTGAAGAACTGGGACGTCCGCGGCGGCTCCCCCTCCGAGGACGCCGTCGAGCTGTGGCACGCGGCCCCCGGCTGCGTCCGCTCCGCCACCGCCTTCTCCCAGTCCGAGCGCTGGGACACCCTCGACCTGGACGCGGAGGGCGGCTGCATCCGCGACGCCGCCCACGCCTACTCGAAGGACGGCGGCCTCGCCGTGCTGCGCGGCAACCTCGCCGTCGACGGCTGCGTCGTGAAGACGGCCGGCGTCGACGAGTCGATCTGGACCTTCGAGGGCCCGGCCGTCGTCTGCGAGTCGCAGGAAGAGGCCGTCGAGAAGATCCTCAACAAGCAGGTCAAGGACGGCGACGTCGTCGTCATCCGCTACGAGGGCCCCAAGGGCGGCCCCGGCATGCAGGAGATGCTCTACCCGACCTCCTTCCTCAAGGGCCGCGGCCTCGGCAAGACCTGCGCCCTCGTCACCGACGGACGCTTCTCCGGCGGCACCTCCGGCCTCTCCATCGGCCACGCCTCCCCGGAGGCCGCCTCCGGCGGCACCATCGCCCTCGTCGAGGACGGCGACCGCATCCGCATCGACATCCCCACCCGCGCGATCGAGCTCCTGGTCGACGACGCGACCCTGGCCGCCCGCCGCGAGGCCCTCGGCGGCGTCTACGCCCCGAAGAACCGCGAGCGCAAGGTCTCGGCGGCGCTGCGCGCGTACGCGGCGATGGCGACGAGCGCGGACAAGGGCGCGGTGCGGGACGTGACGAAGCTGGGCTGACACCCGGGCCGTGACTGAGTACGACGAAGGGGGAGCGGCTGACCGCTCCCCCTTCGTCGTACCGTCCGTCACCGGTGGGCGTGCCGTCACCAGTGGGCGGGATCCTGCCTGTCCACCGCGAACACCGACCCGTCCGGCGCCGTCCCGTAGACGCGGTCGCCCGTCACCACGGGCGTCGGCACGGAGGCCGTGAAGCCGAGCCTGCCGTCGCGCAGCCGGGGCTCGGTCTGGCCGAGGACGGTGCCGCGCGCGGTGTCGATGGCGAACAGGCGGCCGTCCGCCGCGGAGAAGTAGAGGCGCGTGCCGTCGGCCGAGAGGACCGGCTGGGAGACGTGCCCGGCGGAGGTCTCCAGCTGCCACAGGGTGCGGCCGCCGGCGCCTCCGCCGGAGCCGGCCGTGTCGACGGCGACGAGCGTGCCGGTGTGGTCGAGCAGATAGACCGCGGTGCCGTGGGCGGTGATCCGCGGGTCCTCCATGCTGAAGGGCAGCGGCACACGGTTCGTGGTCCCGCGCGCCGGGTCGTGGCGGACGACCGCGTCGGTCAGGCCCTGGAATCCCTGGGACGTCAGGAAGAGCGTGCCGTCCGCGCCCGTCACGCCCGCGACGAGGTCGCCGGGCAGGCGGCGCTGGTGGACGAGTTCGCCGCTCCTCGCGCGCACCGAGGTGACCAGGGTGTGGGAGCCGTCGGCGGACGCCTCGAAGACGTGCACGAGGCCGGTCGCCGGATCGTACGGGCCGGTCTGCGGGGCGATGTTCCCGGGCAGCGGGTGCTGCCAGAGCCGCCGGCCGGTCGCGCCGTCGAGGGCGGTGAACGTGCCCGACGGGGAGCCGAGGAGCAGGGTGTCGCCGGCGGCGAGCGGGTCGGCGAAGTACGCCGACATGTCCGCGCTCCAGCCGGGCCTGCCGGTGCGCGGGTCGTAGGTCGTGTAGCGGTTGCCGGCGACCGTCCCGAGCCGCCCGCCGGCGAGCAGGGGCGCGGGGGCGTCCGTGCCGTCGCCACGGCTCGGCACCGACCAGGCCGGCTTGCCGGTCCCCGCGTCGAGCCGCGCCAACGCGGTCGTACCGCGCGCGGCGCAGAACAGGGCGCCGTCGTACGGGGCGGCGGCGCAGACCGGCGCAGCGGTGCCCGTGCCGGGCAGCGCGGTCCGCCAGGTGTCGAGCGGCCGTGACGCGGCCGTCCGCTGCGCCCGTTCCTCGCCCTCGCCGCCAGTGTGCTGTACGGCCAGCAGGACACCGCCCGCGGTCAGCGCGGCGAGCACGGCCGCGGCCACGACGGCGAGCGGCCGGCGCCGGGAGCGCCGCGGGACCTCGACCGCCTCGGTGCGCGGGCCCGTGGCGCCGGCGGCCGCCCTGAGCGCACGCGTGTCGGTGTCCCCGGCCACGGCGGGTGTCACCGAGGAGGGGCGTCGCTGCGCCGGTATGAACGCCGCCGCCTCGTAGGACGGCGGCAGCAGCGCCGCCATGATCTCGGCCGGCGTCGGCCGGTCCGCCGGCTCCTTCGCCAGGCAGCGCGCGACGAGCGGCGCCAGCTCCTCCGGAACGTCCGTCAGGTCCGGCTCGTCGTGGACGACCTGGTACGCCACGATGTACGGACTGTCCGAGTCGAAGGGCCCGCGTCCGGTCGCCGCGTGCACCAGGACGGAGCCGAGCGCGAAGACGTCCGCCGCGGGACCGACCTGCCGGGGCCGCTGGAACTGCTCGGGCGCCATGAACGGCGGCGAGCCGATCAGCTTGCCCGTCTCCGTGTGCAGATCGCTGTCCGCGGGCCGCGAGATGCCGAAGTCGATGACCTTCGGCCCGCTGTCCGTGAGCAGCACGTTGCCGGGCTTGAGGTCCCGGTGCACCACTCCGGCCCGGTGGATGTCGCGCAGCGCCTCCGCGAGCCCGGCCGTGAGCCGGCGCAGCTCGGCGGGGCTCAGCGGGCCGTTCCTCTTGACCTGTTCGGCGAGCGTCGGCCCGGGCACGTAGAGCGTGGCCATCCAGGGTCGTGGCGCGTCCGGATCGGCGTCGACGACCGGCGCCGTGAACGCGCCGCTCACGCGCCGGGCGGCGTTCACCTCCTGCCGGAAGCGGGCCCGGAACTCCGGGTCCGACGCATAGGTGTCATGGACGATCTTGACCGCGAGTCTCAGCCCGGAGGCCGAGCGGGCCAGCCGGACGATGCCCATGCCGCCGGAGCCGAGGACGGCCCCGAGCCGGTACTCGCCCGCGTACTCAGGATCTTCCGCTTCCCGGCCGACGCCGGTGCCGCGCAACGGTGGCATTGCCCCACCCCGTGTGTTTCCCCGTCAGTGCCGTGCGCGCGCACGACGCACGGAGCCTAGACCATGGCGCATGGAATCCGGACATGGCTTGGTAGCCTGCGCGCGTCGTCCGAACGGGGGAGAGCCCGAATGTCCAATCGCTACCAGACCGCGCCCGGCTACCGCGTGAACGTCCGGTCCGGCCCGGGCACCAAGTACTCGATCGTGCGCACGCTGCCGGCCGGTTCCTATGTGACGGTCTACTGCCAGACGCCGGGCGAGTGGATCACCGGCCCGTACGGCACCACCAACCTCTGGGACAACATCGCCGACGGCGAGTACGTCTCCGACGCCTACGTGCACACCGGCAGCGACGGCTACGTCGCCCCGCGCTGCTCCTGACCCCTCTTCACGGGGTGCGGGACGCCCGAGCGGGATAATCGACTCGTGAGCGACGAGAACCGCACCCCCGAGAAGCCGGCCGGCCCCCGGCCCGAGGACATCCGCTTCTTCGGGACCACCTGGCTGGACCACACCGGTCACTACGGGCTGCGCCGCGCCGCCGTCGCCGTCGGATCGCTCGCCGCCGCGGCCGGCGGCTGCCTCGTGCTCCGCTTCGCGTACCAGGGCCTGGAGATCGCCGAGGTCGGCGGCTTCGTCAGCGTCCTGGTCGTCGTCATGTTCGCGATCTGCAGCGCCATCGCCTTCCGCAGGACCTGGGAGGGCTTCTCCCGCCGCCCGGCCGACCCGGCCCGCGAGGACGCGCTGCGCAGCGTGAAGGCGATCGGCTTCATCGGCTCGCTGCTCGCGTACTTCTTCCGCTCGCTCTCCGAGGCGCCCGGCGAGAAGCTGCGCCGCACGGAGTACGAGACGGCCCGCGCGCAGTACGAGAAGCGCCGCGCCGGCCGTACCGGCAACCCGTCCAACCGCAAGAAGCCCAAGCGCTAGCCCACTCCCCGCCCCCGGGTCCTTGACGCGCGGCACCCCCAGGCCCACTATTCATCACATGATGAATAAAGCGGTCGACGGCACCGTCGACGGCGCCGTCACCGCCTCCGGCCTCACCGTCGTCCGCGGCGACCGCACCGTCCTGCGCCACCTCGACTTCACCGTCCCCCGCGGCCGCATCACCGGCCTCCTCGGCCCCTCCGGCTGCGGCAAGACCACCCTCATGCGCGCCGTCGTCGGCACCCAGGCCAAGGTCACCGGCACCCTCGACGTCCTCGGCCGCCCCGCCGGCGACCCGTCCCTGCGCGCCCACATCGGCTACGTCACCCAGGCCCCGTCCATCTACGACGACCTCACCGTCCACCAGAACCTCGACTACTTCGCCTCGATTCTGCTTCCCGGCCGCGCCCACCGCGACGAGCGCCGCACCGCCGTCGACCGGGCCATCGAGGACGTCGACCTCGCCTCCCACGCCCACGCCCTCGCCGGCCGGCTCTCCGGCGGCCAGCGCAGCCGCGTCTCGCTCGCCGTCGCCCTGCTCGGCACACCCGAACTGCTCGTCCTCGACGAACCGACCGTCGGCCTCGACCCCGTACTCCGCCGCGACCTGTGGGACCTCTTCCACCGCATCGCCGCCGACCGCGGCACCACCCTCCTCGTCTCCTCCCACGTCATGGACGAGGCCGAGCGCTGCCACCGGCTGCTGCTGCTCCGCGAGGGCGAACTCCTCGCCGAGGACACCCCCGACGCGCTGCGCCGACGCAATGACACCGCCACCGTCGAGGAGGCGTTCCTCCACCTCGTCGACGCCGCCGCGGCCCGCGCCCGGACCCGGACCCGTACCGAGGAGCCCCACTGATGAACGGTGCCCGCACCCTCGCCACCGCCGCCCGCGTGCTGCGCCAGCTCCGCCACGACCCGCGGTCGATCGCCCTGATGCTGCTCGTGCCGTGCGTGATGCTCTTCCTGCTCCGCTACGTCTTCGACGGCAGCCCGCAGACCTTCGACTCCATCGGCGCCTCGCTCCTCGGCATCTTCCCGCTCATCACCATGTTCCTGGTGACGTCCATCGCCACCCTGCGCGAACGCACCTCCGGCACCCTCGAACGCCTCCTCGCCATGCCGCTGGCCAAGGGCGACCTCATCGCCGGCTACGCCCTCGCCTTCGGCCTCGTCGCCGTCGTCCAGTCCGTCCTCGCCACCGGCCTCGCCCTGTGGTTCCTCGGCCTCGACGTCATCGGCTCGCCCTGGCTGCTGCTCCTGGTCGCCCTGCTCGACGCGCTGCTCGGCACCGCCCTCGGCCTCTTCGTCTCGGCGTTCGCCGCGTCCGAGTTCCAGGCCGTCCAGTTCATGCCGGCCGTGATCTTCCCGCAGCTGCTGCTCTGCGGCCTGTTCACCCCGCGCGACCGGATGGCCCCGGCCCTGGAGGCGATCTCGGACGTGCTGCCCATGTCGTACGCCGTCGACGGCATGAACCAGGTCCTGCGCCACACCGACGTCACCGTCGACTTCGTACGGGACGCCCTCGTCGTCGCCGGCTGCGCGGTCCTCGTCCTCGGCCTCGGCGCCGCCACCCTCCGCCGCCGCACGGCGTGACCGTTCCGTGGACAGCCGACGCGCCGGACGGGGGCCCGGTGCAAGGATGTCCTTGCACGTGGAACCCCTCCGGCGAGGTGAACAGAACGATGACCCAGACCGTCGCAGTCCTCGGCACCGGCAAGATCGGTGAAGCGCTCCTCAGCGGCATGATCCGCGCCGGCTGGCGCCCCGCGAACCTCCTGGTCACCGCCCGCCGCGCCGAACGCGCCGCCGAACTCCACGCCCGCTACGGGGTCGAGGCCGTCAGCAACGCCGACGCCGCCAAGCGCGCCGACACCCTCATCCTCGCCGTGAAGCCCCAGGACATGGGCCGGCTGCTCGACGAGCTCGCCCCGCACGTCGCCGCCGACCGCCTGGTCATCAGCGCCGCCGCCGGCATCCCGACCGCCTTCATCGAGGAGCGCCTGACCGCCGGCACCCCCGTCGTCCGCGTCATGCCGAACACCCCCGTCCTCGTCGACGAGGGCATGTCCGTGATCTCCGCCGGCAGCCACGCCACCCCCGAGCACCTCTCCCACACCGAGGAGATCTTCGGCGGCGTCGGCAAGACCCTGCGCGTCCCCGAGTCCCAGCAGGACGCCGCCACCGCCCTCTCCGGCTCCGGACCCGCGTACTTCTACTACCTGGTCGAGGCCATGACCGACGCCGGCATCCTCCTCGGCCTGCCCCGCGCCCAGGCCCACGACCTCATCGTCCAGGCCGCCATCGGCGCCGCCGTGATGCTCCGCGACAGCGGCGAGCACCCGGTCAAGCTCCGCGAGGCCGTCACCTCCCCGGCCGGCACCACCATCTCCGCCATCCGCGAGCTGGAGAACCACGGCGTACGGGCCGCCCTCATCGCCGCCCTGGAAGCCGCCCGCGACCGCAGCCGCGAGCTCGCCTCCGGCAACGGCTGAGCCCCTACTCCGCCGCCTTCAGCACGTCCTCCGTGCTCACGACCCGGGCGAACTGCCCGCCGTGCAGCGACACCGCCGTCGCCCGGGTCAGCTCCTCCGCCGTCCGCGTCCACCCGAAGGGCCCGGCCAGGTCGAAGGTGTGCATCGCGTCGATCGGGAACAGCACGTCGTAACCGAGGTTCCCGCCCATCCGCGCGGTCGTCTCGTTGCACATGTTCGTCTGGATCCCGACGATCACGAACTGCCGGATCCCGGCCTCCTTCAGCCAGGTGTCCAGGTCCGGCTCCCCGTAGAACACCGAGTTCACCGTCTTCGTGACGAACAGCTCCGGCCCGGCCCCCTTGCCCCGCCGCTCCTCGACGAAGTCCTTGAGGGCATTGCCCTCGCTCCCCGCCGCCAGCGGTGAACCCGCCCGCAGCGAGTCGTGCCGTACGAAGACGACCGGCCGGCCCGTCTCCTGCCAGCGGTCGATGATCGCCGCCATGTTCCGCTCGGCGTCCGCGTTGTCCCGCCGGCCCCAGAAGGCGTCCTCGAACCCCTTCTGCACGTCGATGACGATCAGCGCCGCGTTCTCTTCAACCGTGATGTTCTCCATGCCCTTGATCCTTCCGCCCAGGCGCTCACCACCCCAGAGGCTGAAACGCCATCGATCGATGGTTTACTGCCAGGCATGGCAGAAGTCGCCCAACGCATCGCGCTCCTCGCCTTCCCCGGCATCCGCGCCTTCGACGTCTCCGTCATCACCGAGGTCTGGGGCACCGACCGCCGCGACCGCGGCGTCCCGCCCTTCACCCTCCTCCGCGCCGCAGCCGACCCCACCGTCCCCGTCGTCCTCCGCGGCGGCCTCAGCCTCACCCCCGACACCCCGCTCGACCGGCTCGACGAACTCACCCCCGCCGACCTGGTCCTCGTCCCCGGCATCGAGGACCCCGACGCCGACGTCCCCGCCCCCGTCCTCGACGCCCTGCGCCGCGCCCACACCGCCGGCGTCCCCGTCGCCTCCCTGTGCGCCGGCGCCTTCGTCCTCGCCCGCGCCGGCCTCCTCGACGGCCGCCGCGCCGTCACCCACTGGCGCCTCGCCCGCAACCTCGCCGACCGCCACCCCCGGGCCACCGTCGAACCCGAAGCCCTCTTCATCGAGGACACCGGCATCTGGACCTCCGCCGGCACGGCCGCCGGCATCGACCTCTGCCTCCACCTGGTCCGTACGGCCCACGGCGCGGAAGTCGCCGCCACCATCGCCCGCTCCATGGTCACCGCGCCCTTCCGCACCGGCACCCAGGCCCAGTTCATCGAGCACCCCACCCCGCGCGCCGACCGCGACGCCGACGCCCTCGCCGCCGTACGCGCCCACGCCCTCGCCCATCTCGACGAGCCGCACACCGTCGCCAGCCTCGCCGCCCGCGCCGGCATGTCCGTCCGCTCCTTCGCCCGCCACTTCCAGGCCACCACCGGCACGACCCCCGCCCGCTGGCTGATCACCCAGCGCGTCGCCGCCGCCCAGAAACTCCTCGAACGCACCGACCACCCCCTCCCCGAGGTGGCCCGCCGCGCGGGCTTCGGCAGCGAGATCACCATGCGCCAGCACTTCGCCTCGCACCTCGCCACCAGCCCGCGCGACTACCGCGCCGCCTTCCGTCACACGGCGGGCTCCGCCGGCAGCAGCCCGATCGCCCGGTAGGCCCGGTCCACGACCGGCCGCGCCATCCCGCGCGCCCGCTCGGCCCCCTCCCGCAGCACCCCGGCCACGTACCCCGGATCCGCCGCCAGCTCCGCATGCCGCTCCCGCACCGGCCGCAGCAGCTCCACCACCGCCTCCGCGGTGTCCTTCTTCAGGGCCCCGTACGAGTCGTACGCGTCGGCCAGCTCCGCCGGACCCTTGCAACCGGTGGCCGCGGCCAGCAGATCCACCAGGTTCGCCACCCCGGGACTCTCCTCCCGGTCGTAGACGACCACCCGTCCGCTGTCCGTCACGGCCCGCATGATCTTCCGCCGCACCGTGTCCGCGTCGTCGAGCAGATAGATGATCCCGGCCCCGTTCTCGTGCGACTTCCCCATCTTCGACGTCGGGTCCTGCAGATCCATGACCCGCGCCGCCACCACCGGGTTCACCGCCTTCGGCACCGTGAACACATGCCCGTACCGCTGGTTGAACCGCACCGCCAGATCCCGCGCCAGCTCCACGTGCTGCGTCTGGTCCTCACCCACCGGCACCTCGTCGGTCCCGTACGCCAGGATGTCCGCCGCCATCAGCGCCGGATACGTGAGCAGCGACAGCCGCACGCTCTGCCCGGCCTCCCGGGCCCGGACGCTCTTCTCCTTGTACTGGATCATCCGGCGCATCTCGCCGTCCGTGGCCACGCACTCCATCAGATACGAGAGCCGCGCGTGCTCGTCCACATGACTCTGTACGAAGACGGTGCACCGCTCCGGATCGAGCCCGGCCGCCAGCAGCAGCGTCGCCGCCTGCCGGCTCAGCCGCGTCACCCGACCCGGATCGTGCTCCACGGTCAGTGCGTGCAGGTCCACCACGCTGAACAGCGCGTCCGCCCGGTGCTGGTCCACCTCGACCCACCGCCGCACGGCCCCCAGGTAGTTCCCCAGCGTCAGATGCCCGGTCGGCTTGACCCCACTGAAGATCCGCTTCATGGCCTTGGTACTCCCTCTCCTGTCGGGCAGCCGCCGGCTCGTCGGCCGGGCTCCCGGAGGGGATACGCGAACGGCCGCCGAGGCGGCGGCCGTTGTGTTGCATGCGCGAGTGCGGCCGCCGGGTCAGGCGGCCCACCACTGGGTGCTGTGCGCATGCGTAGTCATGCGCACAGGTTACCCACCTGGACCCGGGTTGACACGGGATTCCCCGATCCGTAGTGTTCTCCGAGTTGTCCGACGTGAGCACCGACCCCGGTCGGCCCCGGACAGCGATTCCGCAAGAACCACTCAACGCCTGACGGTGTGCT